>JAAYVF010000007.1 GCA_012517325.1 Myxococcales bacterium
GCGGCCGCGATCGACGCGGGGATAAAATTTCGCCTGCACGACCTTCGCGCCTCGTTCCACAACGAATTGCTCCGCGCCGGCGTGGATGAAATCTACCGCAAGATTCTGATGGGCCACGGCAAGGACCTGGCGTTCGCTTCGACCGTGCAGGAACGGTATGCTCGGGTGCTTGATGCCGACCTAACCCGGATCATAAACTCGCTGCCGTCTTGTCAACAGCTTGTCGCCGAAATTTTGGAAATGCCGGTAAACCGTAGCAATAAACACAAGTTAGAATCGAGCTAGTCGTGTCTACGAATCCGTGTGTCGGGGGTTCAAATCCCTCCAGTCGCGCGGCGGAGCGAGCCCGGCGGCCATTGAGGTCGCCGGGCTTTTTTATTGGCCGGGCCGGTTCAAACCGCCGCCATCTCTTGCGGGATGCGTTTCGTATTGCTATGACCCTAGGCAAGGCAAAAGGAAGGATTACTTTATTCGTTGCCGGCCACCCAACCCGGAGAGCGGCTCCGGCTGATTCGAAACGAAGGGTTCTTCATGCGAAAGCGAATCGCCAACGCGCGGCGTGTCATCGTCAAACTCGGTTCAAGCACGATCGGCGCCCCTCACGGCGGCCTCGACGTCGCCTGCATCACGGGTTTGGCGGGTGAGATCGTCGCGGCCCGTCGCGCGGGCGTCGAAATCGTGATCGTTTCCTCGGGCGCCATCCTCGCCGGTCGCGGCAAACTGCGGATCACTACGCCCAATTCCCAACTCGACGTGGTCGCCAAACAGGCGATCGCCGCCGTGGGCCAGGTCGAGATCATGCGTTTCTGGCAGTACATTTTCGATTGGTACGGCGTCGTCGTCGGGCAAATCCTGGTCACGCGCGAAGTGATCGGTCAACGCAAGAGTTTCATCAACGCCCGCCATACGCTGCAGGCGCTCCTCGCCCGCGACGTCATTCCCGTCGTCAACGAAAACGATTCCGTGGCCGTCGAGGAAATCCGGCTGGGCGACAACGACAACCTCTCGGCAATGGTGGCCGGCCTGGTGGACGCGGAATTGCTGATCCTGCTGACCGACAAAGACGGGCTTTATTCGAACGACCCCGCGGTGGATCCGACCGCCAAGCTGATCCCCTTCGTTTCCCTGCATGACGACGGCGGCGAATTCGTGACCGGCGATTCGCGTTCGGGGGTCGGCCTGGGCGGCATGAACACGAAAGTGGCCGCCGCCAAGACCGCCGCGCGCTTTGGCGTGCCGACGGTGATCGCCGCC
Source organism: Myxococcales bacterium (assembly GCA_012517325.1). Lineage (NCBI taxonomy): Bacteria > Pseudomonadati > Myxococcota > Myxococcia > Myxococcales > Myxococcales bacterium. The sequence goes on from JAAYVF010000007.1 coordinate 1,255, forward strand.
GGGAAAAAGCACGGCATTCTCACCGAAATCCTGACCGGCCGCGAAGTCGGGACACTCTTCGAACCCTTCCTGGAACCGCTCAAGGGCCGCAAACGATGGATTTTGTGCCAGGACGCCCCGTCCGGCGAAATCGTCGTGGATGACGGCGCCCGGGCGGCGCTGGTCAAGGGCGGTAAAAGTCTGTTGCCGAGCGGCATCCTGAACGTCAAAGGCGAGTTTGACCAGGGCGATGCCGTTTTGATCCGCGCGGCGGACGGACACGACATCGCGCGCGGTCTGGCCAATTACACGGCGGATGAAATCCGGCGGATCAAAGGGTTGAATTCGGCCGCGATCGAATCCGTTTTGGGCTATACGGCGGGAGAAGAAGTCGTGCACCGGGACGATTTTGCGCTGCTCGAATCGCCGTGATCGAAGGATTGCCGGCGCGGCAGGCCGCCGATCGGGAGGATCCGACGACATGAAAAACGAATCCGTGGAATTGAAACAACTGGCCCTGGCGGCGCGGCGCGCCTCCCTGCGATTGGCCGACGCCGATCCGGCCATGAAAAACCGGGCGCTACTGGAAATGGCGCGGCTGCTCCGCGACCGGACCGGCGCCATCCTCGCGGCGAACCAGAGCGACATGGAGCGCGGACGGGCCGGCAAGCTGTCCGCGGCGCTGCTCGACCGCCTGCTGTTGACCGAGGATCGCCTGGCGACGCTGGCCAAGGGCATCGAGGAAATCGCCGCCCTGCCCGACCCGGTGGGCGAAATCTCCCCGCTGACCAAGCGGCCCAACGGCCTGCTGGTTGGGCGGATGCGCATTCCCCTGGGCGTGATCCTGATGATCTACGAAGCGCGGCCCGGCGTCGCGGCGGACGCGGCGGCCTTGTGCCTCAAGGCGGGTAACGCGGTGATCCTGCGCGGTGGGTCGGACGCGGCCGACAGCAACCGGATGTTCGGCGATGTGTTGCGGTCGGCGCTGGACGAGACGGGGTTGCCGGTCGATGCCGTGACGGTCGTCGATCGCGGCGGCCACGAGAGCATCGCCGAGCTTTTGCGGTTCGATGAGGAAATCGATCTGGTCATCCCGCGCGGCGGCGAAGGTTTGATCCGCTTCGTCGCCGAGCATTCGCGCATCCCGGTGCTCAAGCACTACAAGGGCGTCTGCCACCTGTTCGTCGACCGCGACGCCGACCCGCAGATGGCGGTGGACCTGGCGCTGAACGGCAAGGTGCAGCGACCCGGCGTCTGCAACGCCGTCGAAACGATTCTTTTTCACGAGGACTGTGCTCCGGAATTGTTGCCGTTGGTTTGTCGCGAGCTGGCCGACCACGGGGTGCGGATCCGGGGCGACGCGCGGACGCGGCAGCTCTACCCGCCGGCCGAAGCGGCGACGGAGGCCGACTGGCCGGCGGAATATCTGGATTTGATCGTCGCCGTGCGGGTCGTGCCAGACCTGGACGAGGCGATCGCCCACATTCGGAAATACGGCTCGAATCACACCGAGGCGATCGTGACCGAGCATTACGAGAGCGCGATGAAGTTTCTGCGGCGGGTCGGATCGTCGACCGTGCTGATCAACGCCTCGACGCGGTTCGCGGACGGGCAGCAACTCGGCCTCGGCGCGGAAATCGGCATCTCGACGACCAAGCTGCACGCCTACGGTCCCATGGGGCTCGAAGGCCTGACAACGCAAAAGTTCATCGTTTTCGGCGACGGTCAGGTCCGGGAATAATGAAGGTCCCAATCAAAAGCGTTCTGCGGCGTTGGGGATCGGCGAAAGGATTCTCCAAGCAAATTCACATCCGCCGGCTGGGGCTGCTGGTCGGCGTGGCCGCGCTGATCGCGATCGCGCTTTCACCCAATCTGCTCAGTCGAGTGCCACGCTATAACGTCGGCGATTACCACGTCGGGGTCTACCGCGCCCCCTTCGCCCTGACTGTTACCGACGAGCTGGCCACCGCCGCGGCCCAAAAACGGGCCGTGGCCGACGTGCCGCCGATTTTCGATTTCGACCCGGCCATCGGCGAGCAGGCGATCCGCCAGACCCAGCTTGCTTTCCGCCGGATCCAGGACCTCAACCAGCCGCTGGCGGACCTGCAAAGTGAAAAAATCGGCGCCAAGGAAAAGGCGCGCCGGTTGGCCGAACTGGAGCAAACCATCCGCCGGAAAGCCGACCAACAGCGCGGCGATTTCGAAAAGCAGTTCGGCGTCGAAATGAAGGACGCCGAATTCAGTCTGCTGTCGAACGTCGAACTATCCGCCCAGCTCGCCGAACGCACGACGGCGCTGCTGCGCACCGCTTACGCCAAGTACATCACCTTCGACGCCGCCCAGGCCCGGCCGGCGATGGCAACGCCCGGCGAACCGGAAAAACCCCTACTCCTGCAATTGCAGACGAAAGGCAAGATCGCCACCGTCTCCGTCGCCGCCGCGGATCTCCTCGCGCCGAACCAGGCGGAGAAATTGCTGGCGCCGGAAGCCAGGCCGGAAAACGACGCCCTTCCCCCGGAAGCCGAGCGGCTGGCACTGCAAATCGCCTTGGCACAATTGAAACCAAACTTGCTGTTCAATGCCGCCGCCACCGAGGAGGCGCGCCGCGCGGCGGCGCTGGCGGTGCTTCCGGTCACCTACAATTTCGAAAAGAACCAATTGATCATCGGCGACGGCCGCCAGGTGACCGAACAGACGATCGTCGTGCTCGACGAAATCCGCCGGCGGACTGAAACGCGCGGCTGGCTGGTCGTCGCGCTCGGCCTGTTGCTGTTGGTTTTCGCCACTCTGTTTTTATCGTTCTGGCTTTCCGACGCGAACCTCGACGCCTTCAACATCACCGACCGCGACGTGCTGATGATGAGCATCCTCCTGGTCGCCACGCTTTTTCTGTTCCGCCTGGCCGGCTGGTTCGACGATCGGCTGAGCCTCTTGTTCCCGCGCAAGCCCGAAATGATGTTGATCTTTCTCTTCCCGCTCGCCGCGCCGGCGATGATCGTCCGTTTTCTGACGCGCTTCGAAATCGGCCTGATTTTTTCGGTCGTGTTGACCTTGCTGAGCGTGCTGGCGGCCAACGTCCCGACCCAGTCCGCCGCGCTGATCTTTCTTTTGCTGCTGGTCGGCTTGCATACGATGGGGCGCGTCAAGCGGCGCGGCGAGGTCTGGCGCGGCGGCCTTTGGGTGGGCCTCGCGGCCGGCGTCGCCGCCTTGCTCAGCGCCGTGCTCAAGCAGGATTTTTCCCTGGGCGGTCTACTGGGATTGCCCCTCGCCGGCATCTTCGGCGGCCTGTTGTGCAGCATGTTGGTTCTCGGCGTCACCCCACTGTTCGAATCGTCCTTCGATTACCTGACCGACCTCTCCCTGCTGGAACTGGCCAACATCGAGCACCCGCTGCTCAAACAGCTTTCCCACAACGCGCCGGGAACTTTCCACCATTCGCTCGCGATCAGTTCGCTGGCGGAAACGACGGCGGAAGCGATCGGCGCCAACGCACTACTGGCGCACGTCGGCGCGATGTTCCACGATGTCGGCAAGAGTCTGCAGCCGGCCTATTTCGTCGAGAATCAGTTGGGCGACAATCCGCACGACCAGATCCGCTCGCCCGAGGAATCGGCGCGCATCCTGATCGCCCACGTGCCGGACGGCGTCCGCCTGGCGAAGGAACACCGGCTGCCGCCGAGTCTGATCGACTTCATCGAGCAGCACCACGGTACGCGTTCGGCGGCGTACTTTCTCGCGCAGGCGCAACAGCGCGCGGCGGCGGGCGGCGCGCCGGCGGACGAATCGCTGTTCCGTTACCCCGGCCCCAAACCGCAAACCAAGGAAACCGCGATCCTGATGCTCTGCGACGTGATCGAGGCGCGCAGCCGCACCCTGGAAAAGCGTACGCCGGAAATCGTCGGTGGCATGGTGCGCGAAATGCTGGACCGCATCCGCGCGGAAGGACAGCTCGCCGAATGCCCGCTCACCGAAAGCGATCAGGAGAAGATCGTCACCGCGCTGACCGGCGCGATCATCGGCCTGCGCCACGAACGCATCGCCTACCCGGACCAGGTGCGGCATCCGCGCGAAGGGACGAATCGCTAATCCGTCGATTTTTCCGTTTCGCGCGCCGCCAACTGGCCGCAGGCCGCCAGGATATCCTGCCCCCGCGGTTTGCGAACAATGACGGTCAGTTGATGATCGAGCAGAATTTGTTGAAAGCGGCGCACACGCTCCTCGTTCGGCGGCGCGCACTCCGATCCGCTGAAGGGATTGGCGGCGATCAGGTTGATCTTCGGGCGCAAATCACCGACCAGCCGCGCCAGGCGGTGAGCGTCCTCGTCGGAATCGTTGACCCCGGCCACCAGCGAGTATTCGAACGTGATCCGTTTGCGATGCGGCACCGGAAAGCACCGGCAGGCGTCGATTAATTCCTTCAACGGGTATTTGCGGTTGGCGGGCACCAGGCGACTGCGCGTCTCGTCATCCGCAGCGTGCAGGCTGACCGCCAGGCTGACGTCGACCCGCCTTCCCAGTTCCAACATTTGCGGCACCAGCCCCACCGTCGAGAGCGTCAGTTTGCGCGGGCTCAGGTTGTTGCCGTGATCGTCGTAAAAGATTTTCACGGCGGCGACGACGTGGTCGAGGTTGTCGAGCGGCTCGCCCATGCCCATCAGCACGACGTTGCTGATGCGCCGTGCGGGCAGAAGGCGCTGGGCCGCGTTGTACTGTTCGACGATCTCCCCGGGCGTCAGGTTGCGGGTCAGACCCAGGGTGCCCGTGCGGCAGAAGCGGCACCCCCAACGGCAGCCGACCTGCGAGCTGATGCACAGCGTCACCCGGCCTTCCTCCGGGATGTATACGCTTTCGATGCGCTGCCCGTCGGGCAATTCGAATAAAAACTTGCGGGTGCCGTCCGCGCTTTCCTGAACGTCCAGCACCGGAAACCGCAGGATGAAGAATCGTTCTTCCAACCGCTCACGCAGATCCTTGGCGATATCGGTCATTTCAGCGAAGGAAGCCGCGTCCTTTTTGTACAGCCAGGTGAAAAGCTGTTGCGCGCGGAATGGTTTCTCGCCCATCTCCGTCAATGCGGCGACGAGTTCCTGCCGCGTCAGGCTTTTAATGCATTGCCGGCTCATCGCGCCCGCTCCGCCGCGGCTTCCCCGGCGACGAACCCGGTGGAAAACGCGGCCTGCAAGTTGTAGCCGCCCGTTACGCCGTCCACGTCGAGCACCTCGCCGCACAAATAAAGCCCCGGGCAAACCCGGCTGGCCATCGTGCGCGGGTCCACCTCGTCGAGCACGACGCCCCCGGCCGTCACCAGGGCTTCGTCCCAACCGCGGTTGCCGGTCACCGCGAAGCGCAAATCCTTGCACAATTTGCCCAGCGCCGTGCGCGTCACTTTGCCGACCTCGGCGCAGCGCTGTCGCGGATCGAGCTGCAACCGCGACACGAACAAGGGAATGATCGCCTGGGGCAACAGCCCGTTGAGCACGTTCTGCAGCGGCGCGCGGCCGTCTTTTTCCAGGTCGCGCCGCAGCCGGGCGTCGAGCTGGGCCGGATCGAGCGCCGGTTTGAAGTCGAGCGAAATGACGGGATCGGCCAGGTCGAGCGCCTGATAGGAAAGGTCCACCGGCACCGCCCCGCCGAGCGAGGTGTTTTCCAGCAGCGCCTCGCCGAAACCGGCGGCGACCTTGCGTTTGCCGTCCAACAAGGTCACGCCGACGTTGTGCAGCAGGATTTTCAAGGGGGCCTGGGGATTATCGATGCTCAATGGAACGAGCGCGGGCCGCGGCGGCGTCAACTTGTGCCCCAGGCGGGAGGCGAAACGAAAACCGTCGCCGGTCGAGCCGGTGCGCGGATAGCTCTTGCCGCCCGTCGCCAGAATCAATCGATTGGCCTGGATCCTGCCCCCCGCCAACTGCAGCAAAAAGCCCTTTTCCAGCGCGTCGATGGCCCGCACTTCGGTTTCGGTCCGCACCGCGCCGCCTTCGCCGCGCGCGTAGCGATACAGGGCGTTGACGACATCCAGCGCCTTTCCCGACTGCGGAAAAACGCGCCCGCCGCGCTCGACGACGCACGGCACCTGACGCTTTTCCAGCAGTTCGATCAGATCGCGGGAAAAAAAGCGGGAAAAGGCGCCGCGCAGAAATTCGCCGCCGCTGCGGTAGCCCTCGACGAACAGCTCGACCGGCTTGTCGTTCGTCAGGTTGCCGCGTCCCTTGCCGGCGATGCCCAGTTTGCGGCCCACCTGATGCATTTTTTCCAGTACCAGGACCTTGGCGCCGGCGCGCGAAGCGGCCCCCGCCGCCAGCAATCCCGCCGCGCCGCCGCCCACGATGACGATGTCCCACTGTTCCATCATGGCGGGCATCCTAGCGACGGCGTCCGCCCTTTTCAACGCCCCCGGTTCGATCCGCCCGCCAACCGTGCTAAGCTGGGCCAAACAGGAAAGGACGTCCCGTGCCGCTGCCCGACGATTACGAAGCGAAAAAAAACCGGGAGATCGCCTGGCACGAACAGTCGCGGGATCCACACCCGGGCCTGCTCAAACGGATTTTGTTTTCGCCCCTGATCACCAACGCGGCGCGCGATCGTTACACCTACGACGCCGCCAAGCGCGAAATGACCGCCTTCAGCCGCCGCTATCACCCGCGGCCGATCGAGTCCCTGCTGATCGCCCCCTGCGGCAGCGGCGAGGATTATCCCTATCTGCGGGCTCTGGCGCCGCGGATTCACGGGATCGACCTGGCCGCCGCCGCGACGGCCCAGTGCCCGCCGGAGATGATCACGCGGGCCGGCGACATTCTCGCCTCCGGCTATCCCGACGATTCGTTCGATCTGATTGCCAGTCCGCTCTTTTTTCACCATTTGCTGAAAATCGGCTTCGCGCCGTTTCTGGCGGAATTCCATCGGCTGCTCAAACCCGGCGGGTCGCTGATCATTCTCGAGCCGTCGCTGTATTACCCGCTGAACATCCTCACCCGCCCGCTCAAGCGCCTCTTGCACAATCCCTACGGCGAAGTGGCCGACGAGGATCCGTTCCCTCCGGGTCGCCTGCTTTCCGCATTGGCCGCAAGCGACTATCGGGATCTGCGCTGGCAAGCCGCGACTTACAGCCATCCGGCGATTTTCGTACCCCTGGCCAAAGCCGTCACCTGGCTCATGAGGCCCTTTTTGGCGGCGCGGCCGTTTCGTTATTTCGGTTGGTTGATTCTGTACGGCGCGCGCAAGCCCGGCTGACGGGCCGCCGCCGGACCTCGGCTAGTCGTCCAAAACCTCGCGGACTTTACGCACCAACACCTCGATCGAAAAAGGCTTCGCGATGAAGTTCGTGTCCGGATCGAGCGCGCCCTGGTGCTCGATGATGTTTTCCGTGTAACCGGACATGAACAGTACGCGCAATTCGGGGTCCCGTTCCCGCAAGCGATCATAAAGCTGGCGCCCGTTCATGTGCGGTATGATGACGTCGGTCAACAACAGATGAACCCGTTCGGGCAGATCCTGCGCCAAGAGAAAAGCTTCTCCGCCGCTCGCCGCGGTTTTAATTTTGTAGCCCTGCCGCTCCAGAACCTTCTGCGCCAGGTTACGCACCATTTCCTCATCCTCGACCAGAAGAATCGTTTCCCCGCCGCGTGGCGTATCCCGCCGGACGGACGTCGCGTACGCCTCCGGCTGGCCGCTCGCCAACGGCAGGTAGATTTTAAAGCTCGATCCCTTTCCCGGGCGCGAGGCGACATCAATGAATCCCTCGTTTTGCTTGACGATGCCGTACACGGTGGAAAGTCCGAGGCCGGTGCCCTTGCCGATTCCCTTGGTGGTGAAAAACGGCTCGAACAATCGCGCTTGTACTTCTTCGCTCATGCCGCAGCCGTTGTCGGTGACCCCCAGCATGACGTAATCGCCCGCTTTCACGTCGATGTGCCGGCGGCAGAATTCCTCGTCGATGATCCGATTCGCCGTTTCGATCACCAGCTTGCCGCCGCCGGGCATGGCGTCGCGCGCGTTGACCGCCAGATTGATCAGAATCTGCTCGATCTGGCTCGGGTCGGTGCGGACAAAACCGAGGTCGGGCGCCGGCCGAAACAGCAGCGAAATGTCCTCGCCGATCAGCCGTTCGATCATCCGGGTGGAATTGGCCACCAGTTCGTTCAAATCGATGATCTTGGGGTCGATGATCTGTTTGCGCGAAAAGGCCAGCAATTGCGCGGTCAGCGCGGAAGCGCGATCGGCCGCTTTTTTGATTTCCGACAGGTCGTTGTAGATCGGATCCTGCCGGCTGACGGAACCGAGAATGATTTCCGCGTAACCGGTGATGCCGGTCAGAATGTTGTTGAAGTCGTGCGCGATCCCGCCGGCCAGCTTGCCGATGGAATCCATTTTTTGCGCCTGGCGCAACTGCTCCTCGAATTGCCGCTTTTCCTCCTGCGCCTTGACGATTTCGGTGATGTCCTTCATGGCGCCCAGCAGGCGATAGGGCTTGCCGGTCTCGTCTTTTAAAAAAGTACCTCGGCTTTCGATGTGCAAATAAACGCCGTCGCGGCGGCGGAAACGATAAACGACCCGCAATTCGCGGCTGTTCTGTTGGGCTTCCGCCAATTCCGCCAGGACATCTTCCAGATCGTCGGGATGAACCATTTCCCGCCAGGCATCGAAATCAAACTGTTGAAACTCCTCCGGCGGGTAGCCGGAGATCGCTTCGATCGCGCCCGACCATTGGATCCGGCGGGCCTGCGGCTGATAATCGTAAATCAACTGTCCGGTGGCTTGCGCCGCCACGCGATACCGTGCCTCGTTCTCTTCAATGAGATCGCTCGCCCGCTTGCGTTGAGCCAACCGCCAGATGCCTTCCATCATCAAGGTCAACTGTTTCACGTCGGTTTCATCGTATTCGTCGACTTTGTTGCCGACCCCGGCCAGCAAGACGATTTTATCGCCGTCGAAAACGGGAATGTTCATGTGCCGTCGGATCGGCACGTGGCCTTTTGGATAGCCTTTTTTCCACGGATGCGGCGCCGGGTAATCGTTGGTGATGATCGGCCGCCGCTGGCGAACCGCTTCCCCCCAAAGGCCGGTATCTTCGAGCCGATAGACCTGCGGTTTATCGATAAGCGCGCACTGGGCCATCGCGCTTTTCGTCCAGGCGTACATGGTCAGTGTGGTCTCGGCATCATCGAGCAACGCCAGATAGCCGATCGGACTGTCGGTCAAGCGGGCTCCCTGTTCGAGGGCATAGAGCATCAATTCCTCGAAGGACAACCCGGTTTTCTGATTGACCTCCAGTAACGCCGTCAAACGGGCCTCGTTCAGATGAACCGCTGCCTCGCTTTTCTTGCGACCGGTGATATCGCGCGCGATGACAAAAATTCCCTTGATCTCGCCGTCCTCGAGATACGGCGTGGAATAAACCTCGAGCGGTATCCGCTTGCCGTGGCGGTCGAGCATCGTCACTTCGAAAATGAATGTGCTGAAATCGCCGGCAAACCGTTTGGCCATGCGCTGTTCTTCGGCGGCGATTTCTTCCGGAGGAAAGAAGGACCGCAGATTCACTTCCTTGATTTCCTCGGCATCGTAGCCGCTGACCGTGAGGCCATGGCGATTGATGTAAATGATGCGGCCTTGCAGGTCATGAATGAAAATGATCTCGTTCGCCGTTTCGGTGATCAGCCGGTACTTTTCCTCGCTGCGCCGCAAGGCTTCCTCGGCATTCTTCCGGGCGGTGATGTCGACCAGCGTCGATTGAACCGCCGGCCGACCGCCAAGCATGATCTTGACGGAATAGGTTTCCACCCAAAAAATCCCGCCGTCCCGATGAACCCCCCGATATTCATATCGACCGAGGACGGAGGCTTCGTTCAATCGCCGCTGGTGGCGCTCCTGAACGGCGATTCGATCCTCCGGATGAATCAGTTCGCTCATTTGCCACGGCGCCATCGCCAACAATTCCGCGATGGAATACCCGGACAAATCCGCCGTCGCCTGGTTGGCGAAAACGATCCGCCCGTCCTGGATGATGATCAACGCCTGCAATGATTGATCGACCAGCGCGTGATAGACCTCGCCCGCCCGGTTATCGTCCGGGGCTTCACGGAAAAGAAACAAATAACCGCCGGTCTCGCCCGGCGCCGGCGCTAGGCGGTTCGCTTCGACCGCGAAAAAACGTCGTTCGCCGGTCGGCGATAAACTGGTGATCGTGCCTTGCCAGGTATGTTCCCGCCGGAGTACCGACAACAGATCGGCCGATGTTTTTTCATCCGATTCCAGCAACGGCAAATCCGTCCAGGCGAATTCCCTGGAATCCGGATCAATCGCCAAGAATTGTCGGGCGGCGACATTCGCGTAACGGATCCGCCCATTCTCATCGAGTAAAAGCACCGGCTGGGAAAACGAGTCGAACAAGCGGGCCGCGTTTGTTTGGGCATTCGAACCGGACATTGAATCGCCTGACATTATTTTTATATACTTCCACCCGAGCTACATGATCGTACTGAATTTAATATCGTCCTGTAGCGGAAAGAACTGTACAATTTTCTCCGGTGGAACCCAACGGTTGATTTTATCCGGGTTTTCCCGTCAATCGTTTTCGTCGAAAACCCCGTAATAACGCCCCAGCCAATAGGCATGCAGGAAATCCGCGCCGCCGCCGTCCATCCAGTCCGAGGCGCCGACCTGGAATTCCGAGGTCGAGGTGATCCACATGTTGGGATGCATCCGATCGAACATCGGCATGCCGAATACTCCCTGAAAACGGCCGCCCTGCATCCAGTCGAATTTCCACGGCAGGTCGGGCAGCGGCGAGGCGCACCAGGCCGGATCGATGCGCTTATCGATCGCCAGGGACTGCTTTGGATAGGCCAGTTCCCGCATACCCCAGATCGCGTTTTCGAATACCGCGTCCACGTCGGCGGGCGGATCGCCCAAGGCTTCGGCGGCGATCGGAAACAATGTCTGCGTCCAGCGATTGAGCCGCATGCCGTTGGTCCACCCGCGCTCGATGATCGCCTGCGCCTCCTCGTCGCCGGTCGCCTCGGCCAGGAAATGGAGAATCAGCATCCCGATGGTTTCCAGATGCTGGCCGGACCAATCGGTGATGCCGTAGACGTACCACTTTCCGTCGCCGGCCTCGACGTATAGGCGGAAAAACGGATTGGACCACAACTCCTGATAGTGCTGGCGATAGGTATCCTCGCCGGTGGTCAGGTAGGCGAGCCAGTGGGCCTTGATCTCGTTGAACTGGCCGTCGTTGGCTACCGAACCGTAATCGGCCAGCCGGGCCGCCCGTTCGGCGATGCCGGCGCGGTACTCGTCGTACTGCGCCTCGGCGGGTAGAAAAATCCACGACAACAGGTAGCCGTAATAAAGCCCCTGGATCATGTCGTTGTTGCCGCAGCAAAGCCAATCGTAAGCCTCATACGGCGCCGCGCCTTGGATCCATTCCTTGCCGCCGCCGGCGACATGCGGTCGCACGGTGCGCGCGAACGAGGTCGGATCCTGAACGATGTCGTGCGAGAGGAACAAGCCGTCGAGCGCTTGCAGCCAGTTGTCCAGTGCCGCGGCGTCGCCCGTCGTCAGGTAGCGAAACACCTGGCCGGCGAGATAACAACCGGTCCACAACAGGCCGTCGCCCGATTCGCTTTGCAACAGCGGATCGGACCCGGTCAACGCCGCGCTGAACATGCCCAGCGGGTTGACGTAAAAGCGCGGCATATCCTCGTCGAACCAGGCGGCTTTTTGCGCCAGGGTCGGACTGAATCCGCGCGCCCGCAGCATGGTTTCGGCCAGACTGATGTCATCGAGCCATTTGCCGACGACCCGCAGCGCGCCCGGGTGCGCGCGGTACCACTCGAAGTCCGTGTGAAATTGCGCGATGTAATGCACCGCCAGGTCGAACTCCGGCCGGTCGCGGTAGGGGTCGAAAAACTCCAGCGCGTGGTAATCCCGCAAAAGCAAAAACAGGAGGTCGTGCAGGAAATCCGGCATCGGGTCGTGACCCGGGACGAAGGAATCCTCATCTTGGAAAATCGGCTGTTCCCCGCCGGGACCGCTGTAGGTCCAGGTTTCGTCGGCGGTCAATTGATGGGCCGCCGCCGCGACGGTCTGGAAATGAAGCGAATAGTTGCCGTTGCCCATCTCCGCCGCTTCACCGACCACCTCCACCGGCTCGCCGTCTTCCGCCTTGCGAACGAGGCCGTTGTATTCGGTGATGGTGTCGGCGACTTTCAACGTTAATTCCACGCGCACCGGATCGGTGCTCGCCACCCGGCCGGTCCAGACCGAATGCACTTCGTAATCGAGGTCGAGGAGCGGGTCCGGGAATGATAGATCGGCGTAGCGCACCACCCGAATGAAATCGGGATCCTCATCTTCCCCGCGGATTTCCACGGTGCCCTCGTAGGCGCCGGATTGCGAATCGGAACCGGTCACCTGATAAAGGCCTGGCTGCAGGCCGGTGGGAGCCGGTGAGGTATCATCATCGCCGCTATCGTCGTCGCTCGGCGACGCGTCGTTGTCATCATTGTCGTCGTTGTCATCGTCCTCCTGCGGTTGTCCGGAATCCGCACCGGCGTCGTCGTCGTCGGAATCCGCGCAAGCGGGTAACAATGCCAACAAGAGAATAAGGCAAAATAACTTAAGACCCATCGTGGTCATATTTTTCATCGTCCGCCCCATCCCTTTCTGGTTCGTCGGGCATTGTACCGAAAAATGGGTTCCCAGGGGAAACTCGGCGGGATAACTGTCTTTTTAAGCGATTCGGCGATTGCATCGACCACGGGCGAGGGATACTATCCGCCTCGTGAAATGGGGCCTTTTCACCTCGAAAGGCCGGCGGGTAGGGAAAAAAAAGATGAATTCCAGATTTCAATTCGTGTATGACAATCCCGATAGTGGCAAGTTTCCGCCGTACTCGGACGATTTCATGCGCGCGCTGGCCGCGCTGCTCAAGAGCCACGAAGGAACGCCCGAATTCGAACAATGGTTTCTGCTCAATTTAACGCGCGTCGCGGACAAACGACGCAACCTGATCCCGGCCCTGACCCGCTATACCACGCTGGCTGATAAGGAAATCCTGGAAATCGGGTGCGGCCTCGGGCCGGGCACCGTGGCCCTCGCCGAACAAGGGGCGCGCGTCACGGCGCTGGACGTGGATGCCAAGGTCATCGAGACGGCCCGCCTGCGGGTTCGCGATCACGGATTCGCCGACCGCGCCCAGGTGATGCACGTGCCCAACACGCGACACTTGCCGTTCGCGGATCAGGCGTTCGATTTGATCGTCTGCAACGGCGTGATGGAACACGTTTTGCCCTCGTTGCGCCATCCGCTGCTGAATGAAATGTGGCGGGTGCTAAAACCGGGCGGCCTGCTGTTCATCGGCGAAACGCCCAACCGCCTCTGGCCGATCGACGGCCACACGACCGGCCTCTGGTGGATTCATTACCTGCCGTTGCCGCTGGCCGCCTGGTATGCCAAGGCGCGCCATCGCATCCGGCCGGTCGACGACCTGAACGAACTGGGCGGCCTGGGCTGCACCTACGGTACGCTGGTTCGCGCCCTGCCGCGCCGCGAGACGGACGTGCTCAATCTGCGCCCGCCCTATTCCTGGATCAGTCGTCACCGGACCGTCACCGGCGGCCGGCCGATCGTTCGCCTCGGGAAAAAGTGCCTGATCTTCAGCGCGCGCCTGACCGAGCAGGTCATTTTGCATCCGCTTTTTCATCGACCGATCGACATGTTTTTCCCCTACCTGACGCTCGGCGTGCAGAAAAAATCGCCGGCCCAATTGCCCGGACAGGCCGGCGGCCACGCCGTTCATTGACAGGCAAAGGCCGACCCATTACCGTTTAGCCGTTCGATCCATCCACCGCGAGGTTTGTCATGTCCCCATTGCTGAGACGTTTTTTGTTTTTCGCCCTCTACGCGCTGCTGGTCGCCGGCCTGTTTGCCTGCGGCGGCCAGGATGACGACGACGATGATGCCGCCGCCGGCGACGATGATGACGACAACGACGATAACGATAACGATGACGACAACGACAATGACGACAACGATGACAACGATGACAATGACGATGCCTCGCCGACGCCGGATCCGTTGCGCATCGTCTTCGAGTTTCCGCCCGTGGCCGAATCCGGTGAGGATTATTCCTACCAATTCCAGGCCGAAGGCGGGCAACCGCCCTATCGCAACTGGCAGGTGACCAACGGCGAACCGCCGGCGGGCCTGACCTTGGACGCCGCGACCGGCGAGTTGTCGGGAACCGCGGCGAACGAGGAAAAGCTGTACTACTTCGTGATCGACGTCGAGGACTCGGCGGCCGAGCCGGCCCGCGCCCGCGAAGCGTTCGGCATCCGCGTCGGCGATCCGTCGCAACCCGGCCCGCTCTACCTCAAGGCCCAGCACTACCAGGAAATTTACGATACGCGCCACAACTGCGACGGCCTGTCGGTGACCGCCGACAACCCGGACGACCCGAACGGCGACTACTGGTTCACCGACCTGGGCGACGCCTGCTTCATCCACGGCAATTCGTCGGCCGGCGCGGCTTATCGCTACGCCGTCGAACCAAGCGCGGCGGCGCTGGCCGACGCGCGGTTGCACACGCGGGGGCTGGATCTGCTCAACCGCGTCAACGGCATTCCCGGCTTGATGTCCCGCAGCTACGTGCCGCAGGACGCGCCTTACGGCCCCAACGAATTCCAGACCTTTTACCCCGACTCCGAGAACCACGTCGGCGAAGGCGAATTCGCCGATTACTACTGGAAGGGCGATGTCAGCATCGATCAATACTCCGGCGCCCTGGTGGGCTTGTCGTTGCTGTACGATCTCGTCCCCGACGACGAGGTGCGCACGACGATCCGCCGCAACATCGTCGAGATCGCCGATTACCTCTGGGACGGCGGCCTGATCATATACGACGCCGACGGCGAACCGACCACCTACGGCGACTTCCGCGGCTATTGGCTGGAAGGCTGGCCCGTGCCCAACGGCCTGGGCGCGGCGGCCTGCCTGGCGTGGTTCAAGCTGGCCCACCACGTTTCGGGAGAGTCCCGGTTTCTCGATTACTACAACGAGTTGAAGGACGAGCGGCACTACGACTGGGTCGTCGCGAACACGCTGCTATTGTATCTGGGCTATCAAACCAAGCATTACAACGTGTACATGGGATTCGAGAACATGTTCACGCTGACCCGGCTGGAGGAAGACACCGCGCAAAAGGAATTCTGGGCCGACGCGTTCGCCCGCTGGTTGTGGATTTCCGGCGAACAACTGGCCTGGCGGCGCGCCGACGTGGAAGCCAATCCGACCTACACTTCCTGGTATCTCTACTCGACGGGCCGCCGCGATCCCGACGCGATCATGAAGTCCATCTGGGAAATGGACGTCTTCGTCGACGCCCCGCTGCGCGATCGCTACATCCAAAACAGCATCAATCCGGACATCGAGAAAAATCCCGAACGCCCCGAGCTGGCGCTCTACCCCCTGCCCGCCAACCTGCGCGTCCCCGACATGTGCATCTGGCACCGCACGCCGTACGCGCTGGACGGCGGCGACGACAACGGGCGCGAGCGCACCGGCCACGATTATCTGTTGCCCTACTGGATGGGGCGTTACTACGGTTTCATCAGCCCGGATTGGTAGCCGGCAGCGCCCGGTTCAGCGGCCCAACAACTCGCGCACCAGATCCTCGCGCCCGTAAACCTTGGCGAGGCTTTCGAGGATCGCTTGCGGGCTGACCGTCAATGACCGGGCTTCCTTATCGTCGTAGACAAACTCGATGCCGAGCGATTCCAGATTGCCGTCGAAGACCAACCCCACCAACTCGCCGTTTTGATCGACCAGCGGGCTGCCCGAGTTGCCGCCGAAGGTTTCCGCCGTGTTGACCTGGTTGTAGGGCGTCTCCAGCTTCAGCGAACCGGCTTTTTCGAGCCACCGGGCCGGCAGGTTGAAGGGCGCGCGGCCGGCGAAGTTGAAATGCCGGTCGAACAACCCATAGAGCGTGGTCTGATACGGCAACCGATAACCGTTCGCCTCGTAACCGGCCATTTTTCCGTAGGCCAGCCGCAAGGTGAAGGTGGCGTCGGGGTACACCTGATTGCCGCGAATGGCGAAACGGGCCTGGGCGATGCGCATGCCCGCACGCTCCTCGACGATCCGCACTTCCGATTCGTAGCGCTGCCGCATTTCGCGGAAATACGGATCGATCGCCAGAACGAGCCGGAGGAGCGGATCCTTGGCGGCGGCGATCGCCTTGACGCCGGCTTTCGCCCATTTTTTCCGTTCCGGCGCGGACAGCAATTTGGTTCCCCCGACGGCTTCCTTGGCGATCAGCTTCGGATCGCGGTTTTTCAAAACGGCCTTCACCAGCGGGTCGTCGCCGCCCAGTTCGTCACGCAATTGCGCCAAGGCGTCGGCGAGAATCGCCTCTTCCAGGTCGGGATAAATCGGCACCTCGGCGAACAAATCGTGGTAGAGCGAATCGAGATTGGCTTCCTGGTATTCCTCGAGACGCTGTTCGTTGGGCTTGGTCAGCTCGGTATTCAAACGGACGATATCCGCCGCCAGCGAAAATGCCTGGCTGTAGCGAATCTGCACGAGCCGGTACCGCTTGAGAAATTGGGCGTGCGCCTGTTGCGCCTTGGCGATCTGTTCCCACGGGTCGCCGCCGGATTGAAACTCCGGCCGGGCGATCGCCACGCGGCGCAGCTCGGCTTCCTCTTTTTCCTTGCCGCTCATCAGGTCGGCGCGTTGCAACCCGGCCAGATTGCCCGTGTACGCCTTGATACCGTTCTGGATGTAGAAAGTCAGCGTTTTCGCCCGCCGGGTCGGTTCCTCGCCGGTCTTGGCGTAATCCTCCAGCAGCGCATTGAGGCGTTTCAACTGCTTGAGGCGGAAGGGGTAAGCCACGTCACGCAGGAATTTCAGTTGATCGAAGGTGAAAAACCGCTGGCTGCTGCCCGGGTGTCCGGAAATAAATACCGGTTCGCCCTCTTTCACCCCCGCCGGGTTGATTTTCAGGTGGTGCGGCGGATGCGCCGGCTTGCCGTCCGGTCCATACGCCCGCACCAGCGCGAAATCGAGGCAAAAGCGCGGGAAATTGAAGTTGTCGTCGTCGCCGCCGAAAAACGCCAGTTGCATTTCCGGGGCGAAAACCAGCCGGAGATCGCGGTAGATCTGATATTGATAGATCCAGAACTGGCCGCCGCCGTGCAGCGTCACCGCCTCGCAGGTCAGCCCGGTGCGATCCTGACACTCTTTTTCCAGCCGCCCCAGGACCGCCCGTCGCGCCGTCGCCGCCGCGGTATCGTCGATCCCTTCCGGAATCGCCGCCTTGACCTGCCCGGTCACTTCCTCGGTCCGGTAGAGCACCCGCGCTTCCAGAGTCGGGCACTTTTTTTCGCCGCCGTCGAGCCGGCTGTCAAAGCCCGTCGCCAGGTAATCTCTTTTCTCGGTGGATAAATCGTCGATGCAGCCGGTGGCCACGTGATGATTGGTGAGGATCAATCCGTCCGCGGAGATGAACGACGCCGAACCGCCGTCCAGCCGCACCGAGGACATCCGCAAATGCTCCAGCCATTCAGGAGAGAGTTTAACGCCATATTGTTTTTCGATCGCCGCGACCGGCGGATGATCGAAGGTCCACATGCCTTCATCGGCTTGGAGCAGCGAGGAAAACAACAACAGCAACGACAGCGCGATCATCCAGCGGACGGGGTGTGCCATGCGATCTCTCCTTGGGAAAAAAAACGAGGTTCCTGGTATCACCCAACATTGGATTTTGCAATGCAGGCGGGTTGAAAATTGGCCGTTGATAACGGCTCTCATTTATCTCGATTTTCACGACTTTTTGAAATTTGAATCCGATACTTGCCAATATTCGCTATTTTTGTTAAAAAGCGCCCGGGTTGGATGGGCAAAGAGAGAAGAAAAATAGTATATGGAAATGGTGACCCAAGCGATTCTCGTCTCCTGGACAACCACCCTGATTGCCGCGCTGATCTACTGCTATCTGTACTTCGTTTATCGCGAACGCTTCATCGGATTTTTTGCCGCGTTCTGGGTTTTATACACCGTCAAACTGGCTTTCGACCTCACCATCGAGCTGACCGCGCCGAATTTTTTCTTCCTCGCGATCAATCACCTCAGCGTAATTTTCATGGGCTATGCGGCACTGGAAACGATCAACGCCTATGCCCGGCTGAAGACCTGGCGGCCGGTCTACTATTTCGCGTTCCCGATGGTCGTTTGGATCCTTTTCACCAGCCGATACCATCCGACAGTGACGCTGCTGACCTGGCCGGCCTACCTCTATTGCGCCGGTATCTTTCTTTACACCAGTGTGATTTTTTTCCGGCAGAAAGATTACTCGGCGTTTCTGAAGCCGGTGACGGCGGTCGTCTTTTTCACCTGGGGCGGCGTTCAACTGGCCTATCCGTTCATCCGTTCCGACATGACCGGATCGGTCTTCGGCTATTCCGCGGCCTCGGTGATCAAACTGTTCGTCGCGCTGAGCGTTTTACTGGTCTACTTCGAAAAGATCCGCAAGGACCTGACCGACAGCGACACCCGTTTGCGCCAAATCATCAATCTGGTGCCGCACCATATCTATGCCAAGGATTTGCAGGGCAAATTCATCCTGGCCAACGAAGCCGTGGCGCGAACATTCGACGTGCCGCTGGCCGAGCTGACCGGCAAAACGGAAGCCGAGTTCCGGCGCGGCGAAATCGAACCGAAAACCCTACGCCAGGATGACCACGAAATCCTGCAAAGCGGCAAGGCAGAAGCGGTGGCCGAGGAAGTGGTGCTCGATGCCAAGGGCAAAACCCACTACTTCCAGACCACGAAAATCCCCTATACCGCCTTGAATTCCGATCAACCGGCGGTCCTGAGCGTCGCCATCGACATCACCGACCGGAAACAGGCCGAAAAAGAAAACGCCCGGCTGCAGGATCAATTGCAACAAGCCCAGAAACTGGAGGCCGTCGGGCAATTGGCCGGCGGGATCGCGCACGATTTCAACAACCTGCTGACCGGTATCGCCGGCAACGTCGAGTTGTCGCTGATGGAGATCGAGCCGGAACATCCGCTGGCGCCGGCGTTGCTCGACATCAAACACGCCAGCGAACGGGCGGAAGCGCTGACCCGCCAGTTGCTGGCGTTCAGCCGGAAACAACTGATCCAACCGCGCCTGGTCAATTTGAATCAAATCCTGGACAACCTGGCCAAGATGCTGGGCCGGGTGATCGGCGAGAACATCGAATTGAAGATGATCCGCGAGCCGAAGCTGCAGGCGATCAAGGCCGATCCCTCGCAATTGGAACAAGTGCTGCTCAACCTGGTCATCAACGCCCGCGACGCCATGCCCGAGGGCGGCAGGCTGATCATCGAAACCGCCAATCGACGGCTCAACGGACAACACCTGAAAAACTTTCCGCAGGCGAGGCCGGGAAATTACGTCCAACTTTCCGTTACCGACAACGGCATCGGGATGGACGAAGCGGTCCAGAAACACATTTTCGAACCGTTTTTCACCACCAAGCCCAAGGGCAAAGGCACCGGCCTGGGATTGTCAACCGTTTACGGCGCCACCCGGCAAAACGGCGGCTTGATCGACTTCGTTTCGGCCCCGGGCAAAGGAACGACCTTCTTTCTCTATTTCCCGCAAGCCGACGAAACCGAAGACCCCTTGGCGATGCCGCCGGTGAAGAAAAATCTGCCGACCGGCACGGAGACCATTCTGCTCGCCGAGGACGATCCATTGGTTTTGGACATGACCTTGAAAATCATCAAGCATCTCGGCTATCGGGTTCATTACGCGCGAAACGGCGCCGAAGCGCTCGCTCTCGGCGAGAAATACGGCTCGTCCATTCAACTGCTCATGACCGACGTCATCATGCCGCTCATGAACGGCAAGGAACTGGCCGAGCGCCTGACCAAGGCCTTTCCGCACATCAAGGTGCTCTTCACTTCGGGTTACACGGATGATGTCATCGGCCATCACGGCATTCTGGAAGACGGCATCAATTTCCTGCCCAAACCTTTCACACCGCGACTGCTGGCCCAGAAGCTGCGCGAGGAACTCGATTCCTGATCGTGCTCTAACCCACCGTCCGGACTTCTTTTTTTCACTTTTTTGGCATCGGTTCCAATCTGTGTTATGATTTGTTTGATGGTCAACAATACCCCCACGGCAATACCGGAAGCTTCCAGCGCGAGTTGGGCCGACCGCATCGATGAAGGTATTTCGCTGCTCGGCGAATTACTGATCGCGGACTTGCCCTTTCCATTGAACGGCCGCGCCGAAACATTGCTCTGCCTTTGCCATCATCATCGATTCCGCCGACGCACCGGCGGGGAGCTACCGCTCATCGGCATTCTCGGCAGTGCCAGCAGCGGTAAATCGACCCTACTCAACAGCATCGCCGGCGCGCCGCTCGCCAAGGTGACGCCCATTCCGCACCAAACGACCGGCGCGATCGTCGCGCTGCCCGTCGAACAGACCGGTCTGGCCGCGGACGATTCGTTTCTCCGCCCGTCCGTCAAACAAATTCAAATGGAAGCGTCGGCGGTGCGCGGGCTTTCCGGCGAGCCGGAGACCGCCATGGTCGTGCCCGCCTGGAGTCACCGCGACAAGCCGTTCTTGCTGATCGACCTGCCGGATATCGGCACCCTGGAAGCGCGCGAAGAACATTTGGTGGCGCTGCGTATCCTGCCGTGGCTGGATCGGGTGATTTTGCTGGTCACCGAGGAATCATTCGCCCAGGCGGAACACGAAACCATCCGCGAGGCCCTGCGCCTGTTGCGGCCCGAACGGGCGCGCGCCGATCTGTTCGTCGTGCTCAATCGATTGCACGCCCACACCAGCGACGAGGAATTTCACTCCCGTTTGGAAAACCTTAAGGAATTCTGGGGCGAAGCGACGATCAGCACCCTGCCGCACCTGACGGGGAATGACGGCTTCAAAGCCGCGGAAGTGCTGCCGCTCGTTGCCGAGTCGCATCCCCGCATCGGTCGCGCAATGCTCGCCGCCATCCGCAATCTGGCCCAAGAAGTCGCCACGGAAACCGAAAGCCTGGCCGTGACCCGACAGCGCGAACAGGAACGGGTCGCCGACCGCTTGCGGGATGAAATCGTCCTGGCCGCGCGCTTCAAAAAGGCGTTCTTCAGCGATGAATTCCGTAGGCGGCTCGATACTTTTTCGCCGTGGCGCACCTCGTTGAACCGCTGGCGCAAACTGCTGGGCGACGAGGCCGCCGCGAGCGGCGGCCTGGTGGACCTGTTTTCCGAAAGCGCCGTGCAAAAACACGTCGCGCAATCTCTGGCCGCGATTCAAACAACCGTGGCGCGGCAGATCGCGACGACCGCGACCGGCGACCGGCCGGCCGAAGCGCCACCGCCGGCCCCGCTCGACCTCCGCTCGACGGCGGCGGAAATCACCTCGCTCGTCGAGCAAATCAATCGGGAAGCGCGCCAGGACGTGGCCACGCTTCTGGAGGCGTTGGAGGAAAGGCACCGGCTGAAAGACCCGGTTTGGGGCACCGTCACCGCCGTGGCCTCCACCCTCTTCTTGCTCGATCTGGTCGTGCCCAGCCTGGGAACGTTGAGTTCCCTGACGCTGCTCGGCGCGCTGTCCGCGCTGGGTTTGGGCGGCATCTTCACCAGCGACCTGTTGCGCAAGGTTCGGACCGGTCGTTTGCGCGAGATGTTCGAAAGCTCCTTGCAAGGCATTCTGACCAAGGCGACCGATCCCTTGTGGCGGACGCCGGCGCTGAAAAAACTGGAGCTGCGAAACCTGACCCGGCGTTTGCAAAGCTGGGAACGCTCACTGCCCGAGGTGCGATGATGGAAAGCGGCCGTCGCCTGCGGCAACTCAACGACGAATTGCAGCGCTTTCTGGCGTCGCCGGAACCGGCCGCCGTTCAGCCGTTGCACGGTCCGGACGATTTGATGGTCTGGTTTCTGCTGGGCGGCAAGGACGTCGGCAAGTCTTCGTTCCTCAACGCTCTCTTTGGCAAAACGATTAACGCCGAGCCGCGCGGCAGCGCCGAAGGCACCGCCCGCTTCGTCGCCTATCTCCACGAAGCCTATCGCGCCGAATTGCAGAAACGCCTGGACGGACTGCCGATCGACATCGAATTCCAGTTGCACCAAAGCGAAGCCCTGCGCCAGCTTTGCGTGATTGACAGTCCCGATTTCGACAGTCGATTCGATCGCCACGTCAACCAGGTCCGCCGCGTCATCCAGGCCGGCGTGACCGACGGGGCGGTTCTCCTGGCCAGTCCCGCCAAATACAAAGACCGGCAATTCTGGCAGGCCTTCGAGAAACTGGCCGACGCGATCTCGCCCCAGCATATCCTGTTCGCCCTGACCAAGGCCGACTCGCTCGGCGACTACCTGGCGGAAGTACGCGCCGATTTCACCGCGACGATCGCCCGTCGCCTGGGCCGCTGGCAGGATCAGACCGCGACGAGCCGCCGCGACGAACCCGCGACCGCCGTCTTCCTGATCGATTCCCTCACGAAGAACTTCGACTTTCCCCGCTTGGAAGATCGCTTGTTGAGCCGGATGACGACCGCCGAGGTGCGCCGTGTCCAGGACGAAAATCAACAGCACGCGGCGGAATTGGGGCTGAATCAAATCCGCCGGCATTACCAATTGGACGAATTCCAAACGGCATTGAATCGCGCCGCCGATCCGGAACGCCAAGAGGAAATCTTCGACAGTTACTTCCCCGCCCCCTATTTCCTCCTGCTCGGCGAACGCTTGCGCAACCGGGAGGAAATCGGACTCCGCCTCCGCCGCGGGCTGGCGGCAAACGCGGAGCATACCTTGGCCGGGTTCCCGACGATTCTGGGTGTGGGGCGCTGGTTCGGCTCGCTGCTGCCGTTTCGCCAGGCCGGGGGACAATTCGCCGACAATTTTGACGAACTCCGCCTTCCCGCCTCCTTTTTCCAGTGGGGACAGGAAAATCTGACCGATCGTTTACTGGCCGCGCGTCGCGAGACCGGCGCCGAACTGTTGCGGCAATGGCCGGAAATGACGGAGCGTTATCTGCACGATGAACATTCGATCGAAATCGAGCTGGCGCAGTGCGTGGCCGACCAGTTGCCGGCCGCCGGAAGGCGGCTGTTTTCGCGCCCGTTTCAAATACTCCTCAATTTGCCGGTCTATCTCTACGCGCTTTTCTTTCTGGTGCTGGTGTTTTATCCGGCCTTTATTCTATTACAGGCCTGGTCGATCTTTCCGGCGCCGCGTCTGGCCGACTGGCTGACTCTCGACAACGTCCGGATGTCGTTTTTCGGTTTTTTTGGTTATTACACCATTGCATCGTTTTACGTGGCGCGTCGCCGCCGAATGCAGCTCGGTCAGGTGATGGATGCTTTCATTCAGGACTCGCTCGGCGCGCTGGAAGATCGGTTGAAAGCTATGGTAGCTTGGCCAATCACTAGAATTTCCAGGGATTTCACGGTACTCGCCGCGTCGCTGCCGCCGCCCGGTGACGGCCGTCCGGAAACCAGTTTGAATTCCGAGGAAAAACGAGTAACTTAAAAGGAAAATGCGCGGATCCGATTTTTTGGGGAGGATTGGATCATGGGAAGCATTTCATCTGAGGAAAATCAAAATCAAGAGAGAATGATTGCGATCGAGTTGCTTCGATTGCTCACCGAGCAGATGGATTTGCGTTCATTCATCCAACTGGTTCTGACCCGAATTCAGGAATATCTTACTTGCGAAGCCGTGGGCATCCGCCTGCGCGAGGGCGACGATTTCCCGTATTTTAAAACACAAGGCTTTCCCGCCGAATTCGTGGAAATGGAAAACTCCCTTTGCGCGCGCGACCTGAGCGGCCAACTGTTGTGCGATGAAATCGGCAATCCACTGCTCGAGTGCATGTGCGGCAACATCCTTTGCGGCCGCTTCGATCCGCAATTACCCTTTTTCACCCCGGCGGGTTCATTTTGGTGCAACAATACAACCCGGTTACTGGCCACGACCACCGAGGAAGAACGCCAGACCAAGACGCGCAATCGGTGTAATAGCGAAGGTTACGAGTCGGTGGCCCTGATTCCATTGCGCTCCAACGAACAAACCTTCGGCCTGCTGCAACTCAACGACCGCCGTCCCGACATTTTTACCCGCGAAAAAGTCGAATTCATCGAATCGCTGGCGTCTCTCCTGTCGATGGGGCTGGCGATCAAACAACTGAACGAACGAATCGCGGGACGCGAACGTTTTCTCCGGCTGGTGATCGACAACGATCCGAATTGCATCTTCGTCAAGGATCTGAACGGCCGCTACCTGCTGGCCAATCGGGCCTTGGCCGAACTGTATCAGGTCGACGTACGGCATCTGGAAGGTCACACCGACCTGGAAATGACCGTCGACATCCCTTCCTTACAGCTGGACACCGAGATTTATCGCCGGGATGACCGGGAGGTAATCGAAACCCAGCAAATCAAGCGCATTCCGATCGAGCCGTTCACCGGTAAAAACGGTGAAACCCGTTGGCTGAGCACGGTGAAAATCCCCCTGGAATTCGATCAGCGCGGCGATTGCGTCCTGGGCGTCGCGGTCGACGTGACCGAGGCGCAAAAAGTCCTGGCGGCGAAGGAGGAATCCGAACGGCGCTACCGGACCATTTTCGAGAATGCCGCCGACGCCATTTATATCGTCTCGAAAACCGGCTGCATTCTGGATGCCAATCGCCTGGCTTGTGAACGGCTGGGTTATACCAAGCAGGAAATGACGTCCCTGACGCTGGCGCAAATCGACACGCCGGAATTCTATCAAGATGTGCCGGCCCATATGCAAGAATTGGAGCAAACCGGGGCGACATTCTTCGAAACCGTGCATCGTGCCAAGGACGGTCGCCTCTTTTCGATCGAACTGAGCGCGCGGCACATCGATTACTACGGCGAGATCGCCATTCTGAGCATCGCGCGAGACATCACCGAACGGAAAAATCGCGAACAATCCTTGCGACTGGCGCGGGAAGAACTGGAAAAACGGGTCGAAGAACGGACCCGGGAGCTTTACCAGACCAACCTTCAGCTCTTACGCGAAATCGACAAGCAAAAACGAATCGAGCGCTCGCTTCGTTTTCGCGAGGATCATTTCAAACGCACCTTCGACCAATCGCCGATCGGCGCCGCGATCGTTTCGCTCGAATTCCGGTTTGTGCGGGTAAACGAGGAATTTTGTCGAATCACCGGCTACCAGGAGATCGAACTGTTGTCCATGGGCTTTCCCGAAATCACCCATCCCGACGATCTGGAACAGGACGTTCGCTACTGCCGGCAGTTGGCCGCCGGGGAAATCGATCACTATCAAATGGAAAAGCGCTACATCGCGAAAGACGGGAATGTGGTGTGGGTGCGACTGTCGGTGCGGCTGATGCGCGACGCCCAAGGCGACCCGCTCTACTTTCTGCCGATGGTTCAGGACATCGACAACCGCAAACAAATGGAAAAGGAACTGGCCGAAAAACAGCGCAGCCTGGTCGAAAACAACTACCTGTTGGAACAAAAAAATACCGCGCTTCACGAACTGATGCAGCAAGTCAAGGATGAAAAAGAGCGAACCGAAAAGCAGATCCGGCAGCACTTGGAGCAATTCGTTTTCCCGTTGATTCAACGGCTCAAGACGGAGGATCGCCTTCCCAGTACACCGACGCTGGAATTGTTGGAAGATAATTTACACAACCTGGCCAAGACCCTGCCGCAAGACAAACAAAATCAGCTTCGGTCGCTCTCACGCCGGGAAATCGAGATCTGCAACATGATTCGCGGCGGTCTTGCCACCAAGGAAATCGCCGGCATCCTGAGTATCTCGCCGCGCAGCGTGGACACGCATCGCAACAAAATTCGCAAAAAACTGGGCTTGACGGGGAAGACGATCAACCTCGAGTCCTATTTGACGAATATCTGATCGCCTCGCGAAGAAGACCCGACCGATCGGTGGGTCGCGACTGAAAACGGCGAAACGCTCCGTCGCTTGATCAGCCGCCGCCACCGTGAATCCTTTTGGGAGCGGACGGATGTCGGCGGAAAGAAAAATCCGTGTCCTGATCGTCGAAGACGACAACCTGGCGGCGGAAGCGGCGAAAATCCTTCTGGAAGATACCGGGTATCTCGTGATCGGCCGGGCGGAAAACGGCGCCCGTGCGGTCGAGCTGACCCAATCGTTAAAACCCGACGTGATCCTGCTGGACATTCAAATGCCGGGGATGGACGGCCTGGCCGCCGCCCGGCGAATCAATGAGGTGCGACCGACCCCCCTCGTCGTGCTGACGGCTGACGACCGGCCCGAATTGGTGGCTGAGGCCGGGCGGGTCGGCGTCGGCGCCTTTCTGCGCAAACCGCCGAACGCCGAGGAAATGAATCGGGCGATTATCGTGACCCTGGCCCGCTTCGCCGACCTGACCGCCCTGCGTGAGTTGAACGAGCGAATCGTCGCCGAGATGGAGATCAGCGCCAAGCGGGAAAATCAATACCATTCCATCATCCGGACCACGGTGGACGGTTTCTGGATGATGGATCTTGACGGGCGGATTCTGGAGGCAAATCAGGCGCTCGTCGAAATGCTGGGCTATTCCATTCCCGAGCTGCTCGCGCTGCGAGTTCAGGACATCGAAGCGCCGGAGACGGCCGGCGAAACGCGAGAACACATCGCCGCGGCCGGCCGATCGGGAAAGGCCCGTTTCGAGGCTCGCCTGCGGCACAAGGATGGACGAATTCTCGCCGTTGAAATCAGCATGAATATCCTCGCCGGCGAGGAAAAGTACATCGTCTTTGCCCGGGACAGCACCGATCGGCGGCGGGCCGAACAGGCCTTACGGGAAAGCGAGCAGCGTTATCGCGAGCTGTTCGAAAACGCGCCGGTCGGCATCTTCGCCACGACCTCCGATGGCCGGGCGATCCTGATCAATCCGATGATGGCGCGCATTCTGGGTTACTCCTCGATCGCGGAAACACTCGCGCATTACACCGATCTGGCCCGGCAGTTGTACGTGCGACCGGAACGCCGCGCGGAGTTGGTCCGACAACTGGCGCAAGATGGGAAAGTGGAAAATTTCGTCTATGAGGCCCTCACCGCGGACCGGCGGCGCATCTGGATCGGAATGAATGCGCGCATCGGCCGGCGACAACCCGACGGCAGTTTCATCATCGAGGGTTTCGCAACCGAAATCACCGACCGCGTCAAAGCCGAAGCGGCGTTGAAAAAGTCCGAAACCAAATTTATGAAAATATTTCAGTCCAGCCCGATCATCATGGCGTTATCGACCAGCACCGACGGGATTTTTATCGAGGTGAACCAGACATTTCTGGATAAATTGGGCTATCGAAAAGAGGAAGTCATCGGCCATTCGTCGGTGTCGCTGGGGATCCTGGGGCCGGAAGATCGTCAAAACACCTTTCGTTTTCTTTCCACCACCGGTACGTTGAAAAACCTGGAGCTTTCGGTTCGCGGAAAGAGCGGCCAACTGATCCCAGGCTTGTTTTCAGCCGAGTTCATCAAATTCGATGAGGAAAAAGTACTTTTGACCAGCTTTGTCGATCTTTCCGACCGCAAACGCGCCGAGGAAGAAAAGGCGAAATTGGAAGTTCAACTCCAACAAGCCATGAAAATGGAGGCGGTCGGCCGCTTGGCCGGCGGCGTCGCTCATGACTTCAACAATTTGTTGACGGGGATTTTGGGTTACGCGGACATGTTGCTGGCCGGCCTGGACCCGGGAAACCCGATTCATGAGGATCTGACCGAAATCCGCAAAGCGGCGGAAAGCGCCGCGAACCTGACCCGACAATTGTTGGCCTTTTCACGCAAGCAGTTGATCGAGCCGCAAATCATCGATCTCAACGAGTTGATCGCCAGTTTGCATAAAATGCTGGCCCGCCTGATCGGCGAAGATATTGAACTGGTCATCACCGCCGGAGACAAAATCGGACCGGTGAAAATCGATCCGGGCCAATTCGAACAGATTCTGATCAACCTGGCGATCAACGCTCGCGATGCCATGCCGGACGGCGGTCGCTTGACCATCGAAACAGCCAACATCGACCTGGATGAAGAATATTGCCGTCGGCAAGCTCAAATCTCGCCCGGACCTTTTGTGAGGTTGTCGATCAGTGACACGGGACACGGCATGAACAATGACGTGAAAGAACACCTTTTCGAACCGTTCTTCACCACCAAACCGAAAGGCCGGGGAACGGGCCTGGGATTGGCGACGATCTACGGCGCCGTAAAACAATCCGGCGGCGCCATCGAAGTCGATTCCGAGGAAGGCCGGGGAACGACTTTCACACTATATCTGCCGCGCTTATCGGAGACGGCGGTACCGCTGAAGATGAACAAACCGCCGCTCGAAATTTCGGGCGGCGAGGAAACGATCCTGGTGGTCGAGGACGAGAATATCGTTCGCGAACTGGCGATCAAATTTTTATCCAGTCTGGGTTATCGGGTATTGCACGCGCCGGACGGGAATCAGGCGTGCCAACTGGTTGAGAAATTCGCGGCGCCGATCGATTTGCTGATTACCGACATCGTCATGCCGGGAATGAACGGGCGACAATTGGCCGAAATATTGGTAAAAATTCATCCGGAGATGAAAGTGCTTTTTACCTCCGGTTATACGGAAGATGCGATTGTCCGCCATGGGATTATCGAAGAGGGTTTGAATTTTCTCGCCAAACCATACTCCCCTTATTCATTGGCAATTAAAATTCGGAAATTGCTCAAATAGCCCACTTTTGGGACGTTCCAATCTGCAGGATAGAATAATCATAATTAACAGAAGCACTTTGAATTTTTCACCCCGCCTTATAAATGATCTCAAGTCTCGTTTATTCAAATTTTGACCCTGAGTGACACATTTTTTGCGTATTTTTCATACGCATTGAATACGCATTCTTTCCGTGTTTTGCTTTAAGCGAATAAACCGATATGAAGAACAAGAAAGAAAAAAATTTTTAACGCGGCAAAGTCAGTGAAAAAAGGAAATAAAATTTTTCAATCCGAATTTTGGCTACTTTTCTTGTCCATTGACGGGTGAAAGCTCCAGTGGATTGTGGGGCTAAGGGATTGCAAACTAATTATTTTTCCTGTGCCTTTCCATCGGATGCGGCAATCCATCGGAGGTTCAACGCGGGTACGGGCTGGTTTGATCTCGTGATCGGACACATCGCCGGTAAAATTGGAAACAGCGGCGGAGATCGGCAAAAAGCGAATCGGATTCTTGGGCCGTCAATCGGAAGGAACAGGCGACGTTTTTGAATCGGAATCGCCGTGGGGAAAAATCGGAATTGGCAAAATCCCGCGATGTGACGGGTGGATCGGTCAGTACGAAAAAGAAAAGCCAATAAAATAGCGACACCCCGCTGGCTTTCGGCTCGAATTGATCGGTCCTCTCCTCACATTCCAACCGGCAATAGGAACGCCGGTGTTTTTTCGACCGGAGTGAAAATGGATTGCCGGTCGTCCAATCGGCCGGCTTCGCCTTTCCTGCGGAAGAAATGGGGGCCAAGAGCGAATGAACGCGGAAAAACAAGACAAAATCAGGGAAACGGTCTTACTCGTCGAAGACGAGGATATCGTCCGCAAACTCACCCACAAAATCCTGACCCGGTTGGGTTACCAGGTTTTGGTGGCTTGCAACGGTTGCGACGCTTTCACCCAATACCAGAACCATGCCGAGCCCATCGATCTGCTGTTGACCGACATGATCATGCCGAAGATGAACGGTCGAGATCTGTACACCAAGCTGAAGGAACAGCATCCCGACCTGAAGGTCCTGTTCATGTCCGGGTACAACGAAAGCATCCTGGCTCAACAGGACTCGGTGGCCGCCAACTTTTTCATTCAAAAGCCCTTTTCTTACGAATCGCTCGCGCTGAAAGTCCGCGAAGCGATCGAACAACCGGCGACCGCCTGACCGAAACCATCCGCTCACTTGTGATCGTTTCGCCAAAGGTGTAATGAAAATCCAGCCGAACCGTTCCCGGCAGCGGCCTCAGGCGCCGGCTTGATCGCGAGGGGATCCCGTTGCTGCTGATCCGAAACGAAACCGCCGCGGACATCGAAACGATCCGTCGCATCAACGACCTGGCTTTTTGCCAGCGCAACGAATCGGCGCTGGTGGAAGCCTTACGCCGGCGCGGCGCCTACACGTTATCGCTGGTCGCCGAATTAAACGGGAAATTGATCGGTCATGTCCTGTTTTCGCCGGTGACGATCGACGCCTCCGACCGCCAATTGTCCGCGCTCGGCATGGGGCCCATGGCGGTGCTGCCGGAACATCAGAAAAGTGGCGTCGGTTCCGCCCTGATCCGGCGCGGCCTGGAGATCAGCCGCGCGGACGGCTATCGGATCGTCGTCGTGGTCGGCCACCCGGATTTTTATCCGCGCTTCGGGTTTCAGGTCGCCAGCCGGTACGGCATCCGCTTCAGTTACGAAGGGCCCGATGAGCTATTCATGGCTGTGGAATTGGTCCCCGGCGCTTTGGCCGAAACCCGGGGTATCGTCCGTTACCAACCGGAGTTCGATCTGGTCTGATCATTGATGGGAAATTCACCGATGAATCGTCGCCAATTTCTGTTCTGCACCGCCGCCACCCTCGCCGGAACCGCCTGTTCGGGCGGCATCGTTTCCCGCGCGGAATCCGCCGAGACCTGGCCGACCGCGATCCGGGCCACCACGCCGCAAAAGGCTTTGGTGACGTGGTACAGCCAGACCGGCCACACACGCCGAATCGGCCGCTTGATCGGCAAAGTGCTCGAAAAAGAAGGTCTACAGGTCACCGCGCTGCCGCTCGCCGAAGTCGACACCACCGCCCTGCCCGGCTACGACCTGCTGGTTCTCGGCACGCCGGTTTACTACTTCGACGTGCCGGTGAACGTCGCGGCCTGGCTGCGGCGCCTGCCCGCCCTGACCGGAATCCCCGCGGCTTCGTTCGTCACTTTCGGCGGCGAGGGATCGAACCCGCACAACACGGCGGTCCGCTTGCTGCGGCTACTGGCCGACCGGGGCGCCGTTCCAGTGGGCCTGTCGATCTACGCGAACATGTCCACCTACGCGCCGACCTGGTCGATGGGAAGCGCCGCACGGACGCTGGCCTATCGCGATCTCCCCGACGAAAAGACCTTCGAACGAGCGCGGGCCGAGGCCCGGGCGATCGCCGATCGCGTGCGGCGCGGCCAGGCCATCAGGCCGGACAAGGAATTCAACGCCGGGGAAATCTGGCGACTGCTGGACAGTCAGGATTGGACCCGGATGCTCATCAGCGGGCACCGGATCAACGAGCAAAAATGCATCCGCTGCGGCACTTGCGTGCGAACCTGCCCCGCCGGCGCGATTCGGCTCGATCCGGCGCGGATCGATCATCGCGCCTGCCTGGCTTGTTTCGGCTGCGTCAACAACTGCCCCGCCGACGCGCAGGAAATGCGGTTTCTGCGTTACCCCGTGCAGGGCTTCGAAAGTTTCAAGAAGGCGCACGCGGTCACGACCCGGGAACCGGCCGAACTGCTCGGTTGACCGCTCCGGGTCTTCGTCAGGAATGAGTGAAAACCATCTTTTGCACCTGCACACCCTCCAGGCTCTGCAGATCCTTTTCCATGGCCTCCAACTCAGCGTCGGGGCCGCAAAGCTCCAGCAGGAGCAGGCCGGTTGGCGAGCAGATATTGCCGCTGACTTCGTGCAAACCCAAGCGGGTTTTGATGTTGCAACCGAATTGGGTCAGGATTTTTTGCACATCCGGGACTTTCTTCACACGGTCGGTGACGTGAACGCCCAAAATGACATGCTTTTCCATGTGGGCCTCCCTCTGTGTTCGGCGGGCCTGCCCGGCCCCCGGTTTGCGTCGCGCGGATCGATCGGTCTATTAATGAATTACTCGCGTCACAATGATTAGTCAAACATCACGGAGCGACTGAGACGATGCATCCGATCTTGTTTCACCTGGGCGGCCACCCTATTTATACCTATGGATTTTTTTACGGCCTGAGCATTTTCCTCGGCACGGTTTTGGGC
Source organism: Myxococcales bacterium (assembly GCA_012517325.1). NCBI lineage: Bacteria > Pseudomonadati > Myxococcota > Myxococcia > Myxococcales > Myxococcales bacterium. The sequence goes on from JAAYVF010000007.1 coordinate 33,238, forward strand.
TTGCGCCGCTTCGAGCGGGAAGGCCATGACGGCGCCTTTTACCTGAAGTCGATCCTGGTGGCCATCATCGGCGCCTTTTTCATGGGCAAGCTGTTGCACGTGGTCACCAATTGGCCGTGGTATCAAGTAAAGTGGAGCCGGCTTTGGGACCTGAGCACCGGCCACGTTTTTTACGGCGGTTATATCGGCTCGATCCTGTTCCCGTTTTTCTATTCGCGGTGGGCCAGACAGCCCTTTCTGCCGGTGCTGGACGTCACGGCGACCTACATGCCGCTGGGCCTGGCCCTGCACCGGACGTTCGCCTGCCTGATGGCGGGCTGCTGCTACGGCCGGCCGACCGACCTGCCGTGGGGCATCGTCTATCCGGCCGATGCCCTGGCGAGCCAGGCTTACGGCATGGTGCCGGTCCATCCGACGCAGTTGTACGAATCGACCTGGGCCCTGGGGATGTTCGCCGTGTTGATTTTCTACCGCCGACATTACCGCAAGGTCCCCGGCGAGCTGATCGCTCTGCAAATCGCCCTCTATTCGCTCGGGCGTTTTTTCATCGAATTTTTCCGCGGCGACGCCGACCGCGGCTCGTTCGTAGGCCTTTCCACCTCGCAATGGATCAGCCTCATTCTGGCGGCGTGCGTCGCGCTCGCCGGCATTTACCTGCGGCGCGAACGAAAAAAGGCGGCGCTCGGCGCCGCCTGACGGATCGGCAATGAGCCGGGGTTTGTTTCAGGTTTTCAGATCGACCTGCTGAATCGTCTGCGCTTGGCCGTCTTCGGTCAAATAAACGCCGGTGCTGCGGACTTGACCTTCCTTGTCGTTCTGGCTGTCGTAGAGGCCGATCTGGGTGCCGGCCTTTTGCAGGTAAATGGCGCCGACGTTCTTGCCCGCCAGCGTGTCGTATTGGTCCTGCCCCGCGGCGTTTTTCGACCATACCCGCAGATCGCCGAATACCGAGTCGCCTTCGTCGATCCAGCCGTTGGCGTCCTCGTCGAAAGTCGCCAACTCCTTGAAACCGTCGCCGGTGGTCGGGCCGAACAATTCGGTGCCGTCGGTCGCCTGGCCGTCGCCGTTGCGGTCCAGCACCAGGAAGCCGCTGCCGGACTTCACGAAGGAAACCTTCTCCGAAGTTCCGTCGGCGTCGAGGTCGAAATCGTATTTCTGATCGGTCAATTCCGCGGCGGTGCCGCCGTAGTTGATCACCAGCGGATCGGTGAGCGCATCACCGGCCCGCAGGAAGATATCGTTCACGGTGATTCGCTCGTGGTTCATTTCCAGTTCGGCCCGAAAGGCGATTTCCTTGCCGTCGGCCGTCTTCACCACGCCGTCGGTGGTGAACCGGGTGCTTTCGCTTTGCTTGGTTTCCTCGTGCCGCTGATAACTGATGCCCCATCCGAGGCGGGCCGGTTCGCCGTTCGCCGCGTTCCGGTTTTGATCGGCATCCTTGGCGGGCGCCTCGGCCGGCGCATCGTCCGCCGAACGGCGAGAGCTGAACAACAACACCTTATGGCCGGTCAGCGCCTCGATCAGCAGGATTTTCAAACTGAATTTGGCGTCCAAGGACAGGCCTTCGAACTCGTCCGTTTCTTTCTTTTTTTGCGCCGCTTTGATTTGCTCAACCGCGTCGGCCAGGGCTTTTTCCGTGTCGGTCAGCGGCTGTTCGGTTTCGAGTTTCTTGGCCAGATCCTTGGCGGTCGCGGAGAGATCGACTTGATCGCCGCTCGCCATCGCGGCGGCGCTGCTGAATTTCTCCTCACGATTGTAGTCGATCCGCGCGGACCCCGCCCAGGCGGCAAGGCTTTCGCGGACATAGGCGCTGGTCGAACGCGCACTACGGCCGGTCAGGGACACCTGTGATTCGAGGATCCTCATCGACGCCTCCTTGCGCCTCGGAAAATAGGCAGGCCCTCGCCGGCATCAGTTCCTTCTTGTCCGGCGATCATCTTTGTTATCGGTCGGCGAGAGAGGATACTTGAGAGCCGCGGAATAATTCTGATACGAACCGTGACAAACGCCGCTCAGGCCGCGCGCCGCCGCTGCGGTGCCCAGACCGGCCGGTTCCGCCGCCGCGCAAAACGCCAGGCCCAAAAAACGCCGTAGATGAAACCGCCGATATGCGCGTACCAGGCGACGCCCGCCGCGCCGGCCGCGGCGCCGATCGATGAAAAAACCTGCAGGATGAACCACAAGCCGAGGAAAATCGCCGCCGGCAGGGTAATGATTTTCGGGATGACGATGATGATGAACAGGGTTTTGACCCGCGCGCCGGGAAAGAAGACCAGATAGGCTCCGAGTACGGCCGAGATCGCGCCCGAAGCGCCGACGACCGGCACGGCGGAAAACGGACTGACCGCCACCTGGCACGCCGAGGCGACGAACGCGCCGGCCAGATAAAACAGTAAAAAGCGCGCGTGGCCCAACCGATCCTCGACGTTGTCGCCGAAAACCCACAAAAAGAGCAGATTGAAGCCGATGTGCAGCAGGCTGCCGTGTAAAAAGGTTCCGGTGATCAAGGTGAAAAACGGCCAGAGCGAGCCGCCGTGGAAAAATCCCCACAGTTGGCGCGGCACCATGGCGAAGGCCAGGCCGTTTTGCGAATCGAATAGCTGAAAAACGTAAACCGCGATGTTCGCAAGCACCAAACCGCCGGTGACGATCGGCAGGCGCGTGGTCGGGTTGAGGTCTTTATAGGGAATCATGGCCGCGTCTCGATCAATACACGCCGTGATCGTACAGGATCCGCAGACCGATCAGGAGCAGGACCACGCCGCCGGCCAGTTCCGCCCAGCGGCCGATACGGGCGAATCCCTTGATCACCCGCCCCAGTTGCATGCCGAAGGCGGTCAACACGAAAGCCATGACGCCGATGATCAGCGCTGGGGTCCAGATCTCGATTTTCAACATCGAGAAGCCGATGCCGACCGCGAGCGCGTCGATGCTGGTCGCCACGGAAAGCATGACCAACGTGCCGCCCTTGGTCGGATCGGCGGTCGGTGCTTCTTCCTTTTTCGGGATCAGCGAGTTGTAGATCATCCGCCCGCCGACCATACCCAAGAGGCCCATCGCCAGCCAATGATCGACATTTTCCAATAAGGCGCGAACCGACAAGCCGGCGCTCCAGCCGATCAGGGTCATGCCGGTCTGAAAAAGCCCGAAGTGCCAGGCCAAACGAACGGTTCGCCGCACGCCGACGGCCTGCAGCGACACTCCGCCTGCCAGCGCGACCGTGAAGGCATCGATCGCCAGCGCGAAGGAAATCATCAGGATTTCGCCCAGACTCATGAGTCGCCCACTCCCAGCCGGTTTCTCCGTTGCGCCAGCATAGCGTTTTTTCAAAGGAATGAAAGGCTAGCGGAAATCAGGATTTCCCCAATCATTACGCTAAAATACTGAATAATTAGGCCACCCTTACGAAAGTAATTGCTTTTACCAAACGGTAGGATTAGCATTTTTCTTCAACGCAGGATTTTCATCCATACCATTGACGTGAAAAAAAACCAATCCTTCCACTGGAGGGCCAGAGAAATGAAAACTAAGTTCCTTTTTTCCCTCCTATCAGCATTGATTTTCATCGTGCTGGGCGTCGCCTCGATCGGCCTTGCCGCGTCAATCGGTTCGCCGGTGATGATGCTCAACGACCCCGAGGACGCCATTTTGAGCGATCCGGAAGCGGATTTATCCACGGTAGTCGATGAGGAAGTGACGCTGCACATCGTCCAGCCGGCCCATGGCCTGCGGATCAACCAAAACGAGACGCTCGAGTTGTCCGCTAAAGTGCTGATCGACAACGAGACGCTGGACGATGCCGATGTGCAATGGTTCAGCGACCTGGACGGCTATCTCGGGCGCGGCGGCGATTTGCCCGTGGACGGCTTGTCGACCGGCGTGCACGTCATCGAAGCCAAGGCAGGCGGCCTGACCGCTTCGATCGCGGTCGGCGTGTTTGCCAAGTCCTGGACGGTCATCGTTTACATGTGCGCCGACAACAATCTGGAAAGCTACGGCATCGCCGATGTGAACGAAATGGAGCAGATCGGCTCCGACGCCAACGTCAATATCCTGGTTTTGCTCGACCGCATCACCGGATACGACACGAGCAACGGCAACTGGACCGATACGCGCGCCTTCTACGTCACCGCCGACACCAGCACCACCGTCCTCAACAGCCAATTGCTCGGCTCCTGGGGCGAGCGGGCGATGGACGATCCGGAGACGCTCCACCAATGGGTGACCTATTCGATCCAGAATTACCCGGCGGCGCATTACGCGGTCATTCTCTGGAACCACGGCAGCGGCTGGCCCAAGGGCGTGCGGCAAGTGACCAAGGGCGTCGGCTACGATGACACCTCCGGCTCGGGCAAGCACATGGACATCTGGGGTGTGCGGCAGGCGCTGCGCGCTTCGTTGACCGACACGGGCCTGAGCAAGATCGACGTGCTCGCCTACGATGCCTGCCTGATGGCGATGGCTGAGGTCGGCTACGAAACGCGGAACGAAGCCTCTTATTTCGTCGCCTCCGAGGAAACCGAACCCGGCGACGGTTACGAATACCAGCGCTGGTTGGCCAACCTGAAAGCCAATCCGGCGGCGACCGGTCTGCAAGTCAGCCAATACCTGGTTTCCGCCTATTACGGCACCAGCTACGCCACCTTGTCCGCCGCCGACATGGGGCAAACGGCGAATCTGGTCAGCGCGATGAACAGCCTCTCGTCCGCCTTGATCAGCGCCCTGCCGACCTATAAAAGCAAGATTTCCTCGGCGCGCTCCAAGACCAAGAAATTCTACGAGCCGACCTATCTGGATCTGTACGATTTCTGCACCAACTTGAAGAGCCAGTCCGTGCCGACCGCGGTCAAAACGGCCGCCACCAACGTGCAGACGGCGATCACCTCGTACATCAAGTACAAGGGCGGCAAGGCCACCAAGAGCTACGGCGTTTCGATCTGGTTCCCGTCCGCTTATGACGCCACGTTGTTCGCGTCCTACGCCAACAACACCCAGTGGGGCCTGGATGTGAACTGGTTCGATTTCCTCGACACGTATTATTGATCGCTCCGCGCGAACGATCGCGACGCGGCGCCGCCTCCGGCGCCGCTTTTTTTTAACGTCGGCCAATCCTTGACACCTTTTTCCGCCCGGCTCAGAGTATCAATCGGCGACTTAATCATTCCCCGGAGGTCGAATCCATGACCAGGCGACTGCAACTGATCGCGTGGTGTTTTGCGTCGTTGGCAATTCTGGCACCGAGTGCCATTATGGCCGATTCGCTGCCGATGACTTTCGATCTGGAACTGGCGAACGGCGCCTACGTGCCACTGCAAAGCGGCCGGCCGCTCGTCTCCTTCGACCCGCAGGATCGCCCGCAAGTGGATCTGGCGGGCAACTGGAAAAAACTGCGCCTGGGCATCAGCCACGATCTATCCCTGCAGCCGCGTGACTCCGCCTGGTTCACCGCCGTCGCGGTGGAAAACGGCGGCGCCACACTCGCCGACTTCGACGATTCTTCTTGGGACGACCACACCCTGCCCGGCGTCGAAAACGTCATGCCCGCCACACCGGAAGATCCGGCCGGAGCGGAGGTCTGGTCCGGCGGCATTTATTATCGCCGGCACATCGACGTGCCCGCCGACTGGGACGGCCGGGTCGTACGCCTGGTTTGCCTGGCCGCCGACTACATCGCCGACCTGTGGGTCAACGGCACGTGGGTCGGCTACCACGAAGGCGGCTATGCGCCCTTCGCCTTTGATCTCTCGCCTTATCTAGTCTACGGCGGCGACAACGTGATCGTCTGGCGCATCGACGCGATGCCCTGGGCTATCCGGATGGATATCCTCCCCAACCTGTTCGCCACCGACTGGCAGCACTACGTCGGCGTGATCCAGGACGTTTACCTCGAGGCTTCGCCGCCGGCGCATCTCGTGCGCGCCGACGTGCTGCCGCAAAACCTTGCCGGCGACCTGGACGTTTCGCTGGTGGTCGAAAACCGCGGCGACGCCGACCGCAAAATGACCGTCCGCCTCGCGGCCTACGAACTGGATGCCGAACATCCCGATTACCTGAGCGATCCGGTCGCGGCCCATTTGCTCGGCGAACCGGCGGAGCTGCGGCGCGAGACGGAAGCCTTCGCCATCGTGCCCGCCGGGCAATACCGGCGCGTTGAGTTGGCGCCGCGCCTCGTCACCCCCATGCCGTGGACCCCAGCGGAACCGCACCTGTATGCGCTGGTCGTCGAACTGGTCGGCGGCAAAGAAGTGCTCGACACCTTCGTGACGCAGTTCGGCGTGCGCACCGTAAGCGTGGGCGAAGGCGCCAAGGTGTTGCTGAACCGGCGGCCGGCCTTCTTTACCGGCGTCGCGCGCCACGAGGATTGGCCCGACAGCGGTCGCACGGCAACGGTCGCCAAGATCGCCGCGGATTTGCAAATCGTCCGCGACACCAACGTGCGTTTTCTGCGCACCGCGCACTACCCCAATCACCCCGCGACCTACCTGTTGACCGACCGCCTGGGGATCGCGGTCTGGGAAGAAATCCCGGCGTGGTGGATCAACCAGATCTCGATTCCGATCCTGCTGGAGCGCGGCCTCGCCAAGCAAATGTGGCGCGAGATGATCTGGAACCAGCGCAACCGGCCGTCGATCCTCTTCTGGAGCCTGTGCAACGAACCGATGTGGTATTTCGTTTTCAACCTGCGCACCTACGTGCGGGATTTGCACGCCGACCTCGACGACAACTTCCCCGACGGCCGGCTGGTTTCGCAAAGCCTCGCCGCCGACGGCGCGGCGCTGACCGGCGCGTCGCAACAGGACGTCGACGTGGCCGGCTGGACGATGTATTTCGGCGTGTTTTACGGCGACGATCCCACCGTCGAATCGGCGGCGTTCCTGCGGCAACAGCACGAGAAGTACCCGGAGATCCCGCTGCTGGTCACCGAATTCGGTTACTGGAGCAACACCGACGGCGGCGCGGAAGCCGATCAGGTGGTGATCGCCCGGCAGACGCTGGCCGGGCTGTTGCCGCTCGCGGCGGTAAACAAAAACGGTCACACGACCGCCGGCTATCTGGCGGCGGCGACCTGGTGGTGCCAGTTCAATTGGTATCGCGTGCAAGACCCGCACAACCAGACGATGGGCCTGATGCACCAGGATCGCGTCACCGCCAAACCGGTTTACGGCACGCTGAAAGAGCTGTACGCGCCCTATTTCGCCATGGGCGGCCTCGGCGAGGAAATGCCGGCCGACGACGATACCGCCGATGACGATACGGTCGATGACGACAGCAGCGACGATGACGACGACAACGACGATAACAACGACAACGACGATCGGGCGGCGGACGACGATGACGACAACGACGACATTGGCGGGTGCGGTTGTTAGGCGGGTCGGCTCTCAGTATCGAAACAGCGCCTTGATCGCCTCGAACCGCGTGCGGAAAAACGCGAAAAAACCTTCTTCATGTTTCGCCGCCAGGCGACGCAGAAAATGCAAAACGACCAAGGCCAGCGCCAGGCCGAAGAAGATCGCAAACAAAAGCGGCGCCTCCTCGCGGGCGATCGACATCCCGAGCGAAACGCCGAGATAGGTCTGCAGCAGCCAGCCGAGCGTCACGATGCCCACCACGACGAACATCATCCAGAGCACAAAATACAACAGCGCGAAGGCGACCAGCGGCAGGATGATCAGGATGAACAGCAACTCCAGGAACAGGGAAACGTACTCGGCGATGTAAATCCGCCAGAACAACGTTACGCTGAACCGCCGTTCGCCCTGCAAAAAAGTCTGCACCGCCGGGAAAAGCGGCACGATCATCACCAGGAGCGACCAGGCGACGGCCTGCGAGGGCGAGCGGGCGAACAGGTAGGGAATACCCCAGACGATGCCGGCGACGGTTCCGGCGATCGAGGTCAGGTAACCGGCCAGGCGGATCCATCCGGCGGCCGAGTCTTTTCCGGGATCGTGGCTCATCGGCGTCCCGCTCCCTTGACGGGCGAAGAACAATTTTATCGAAATCGGCGCGGCGACCCATCCGAAAAACGCTGAACGCGCCGGCTGATCCGCCCGTTTTCACCCGCATCGCGGATCGGTAGAATGACGCCACATGCATGAAATCGGCGCAATGGCCTTCAGCCTGTTTTTTCTACTCCTGACTTGGGGTGTGGGCGAAATCATTTTACCGCTACGTTTGCCGTTGCCCAACGGCACACGCGGCGTGACGGCCACGGCCATCGGCGGCGCGATCGTTTCTTTTTGGCTGACCATCCTCGCCGCCTTTCACCTATTCAACGCGACCGCGATCCGGTTGGTGATCGCCCTGGCGGGAGTTGCGTTGCTGTGGGCGATCATCCGCCGCCTCCGCCGGAAAATCGCGTTTGCCGCGCCGGGCCAGGCGGAAGCGGCGCTGCTGGCCGGCCTGTTGATTTTTTATTTGCCGGCCTTGTTGATGGCCGCCGCCCCGCCGTTCATGCGCGACGGGCTGGTTTATCACCTGGCGTCGGCGCGCCGTTTTCTGGCGGCCGGCGGGCTCGTCTACCAACCGGGAAATTTCTTTTTCGCCTTTCCCAAGGCGCAGGAAATGCTGGCCGCGCTGCTGCTGGGAACCGGCGGCGAAACCGCCGCGCAAGCCTTCGGAGTCTGGCAGCAGTTGGCGGCGACCTGGGGTCTTTACGCCCTGGCGCGGTCGCAATACGGCAAAACGCCCGCGTTGGTGGCCGCCCTATCGTTCGCGACCCTGCCCACGGCGGTCTGCTTCAGCGGCTGCGGGTACGTCGAGCCGGCCATTTCGTTAGGGCTGGTCGCGGCGCTGATCGTTCTTTTCGGCCGGCGGGATAGCAAGGATCCGGCCCTGGTTCTCTGCCTGGGGCTGCTGGCCGGGTGGCTGGTCGCCCTGAAATACACCGGCCTGCTCTATGCCGGGATTTTTGGGTTGATGCTGCTTTTCGGCTTGCGACGGCAAGGCTGGCATAAGGCGCGGCGGGCCATCGGATTGTATGTTCTGGCGTTGACACCCGGGCTTTTCTGGTACGCGCGCAACTGGCTTTTACTGGGCAACCCGGTTTTTCCGTTCGCCTATTTATTCTTCGGCGGCACCGGTTGGGACGCCGGACGCGCGCTGGCTTACGGCGAATATCTGCGCGCTTACGGCCTGGGACGCGGACCGGCCGATTATCTGTTGCTGCCTTGGCGGATGGCGATGGACGGACGCTTCGACAGCATGGTTTTCGACGGCTACCTGGGGCCGATCGTTCTGGTGACGACGCTTTTCGCGCTCGGCTCCCTGGCGACGTGCCGGGACCGCCGCCTGCCGGGCGCGCTGGCGGCCGTCGCGCTAAGCTTTTTGTTTTTCGCCGTCGGCTCGCAACAAACCCGGTTTTATTTGCCAACCCAGATTTTCGCGGTGGTAGCCGGTCTGCCGTCGTTGGCGATTTTTCTGCAATGGCTCGAGGAAAAAGCGCCTCGACGCCGCGTATTTGTCGCCCTTTTGTTTTGCGCGCTCGTCGGTTGGAACCTCTACGTCTGGCTCGCCGAAGCGCGGCAACTGAATTTTTACCGGGTCGTTCCGGGGTTTGAACGCCGCGAAGAGTTCCTGGCCCGCCATGTTCCCGGTTATCCGGCGTTACGCTGGATCAACCAAAACCTGCCGCCGTCGGCGCGCCTGCTTTACGTCCTGACCGGCAATTATGCCTACTATTCGCATCGTCCTTACGTCGCCGACAGTTTCATCGAAGACTTCACCCTGCGCCGCTACCTGCGGTTGAACCCCGCCCCCGAAACGGCGGCGACCGCTTTGCTCGGGGACGGCTTCACCCACCTGCTCGTCAACCAGAACCTGCTGGAAAAGAGTTTACCGCCGGAGGAAAAGAAACTTTTCTCCTTACTGAAGCGTGACTATCTCCGCGGGGTTCGCGGCGATGATAAATTGTCCTTGTATCAAATCATCCCGTCACCCGCCGCTAAAACGTCGCGCTGAACCCGCTTGGCGTCTTTCTCCCATTCCCGGCCTTTTCGGACTATTCATTTCACTTCTTGACAGACGCCGCGATTTACGAAAAATGCGCTACGGACGCAGGGCGACTTTTGATTGAGCAACCGGGAGAGAAAAATGAACAGACAAAAATTAAGTTACGAGCACGGCACCAGCGAATTTCCCCTCTTGCACCTGACCATCGGCGAGCTTTTCGACCACATCGCCGAGACCTTTCCCGATAACGAATGCGTGGTTTCCGTCTATCAAAAAGCGCGCTTTACGTACCGCGAATTCAACGATCTGACCGATCGCCTGGCGAAGGGTTTGCTGCTGCTGGACGTCAAACACGGCGACCGCGTCAGCCTCTGGGCGATCAATCGTTGGGAATGGGTGGCGATGCAGGTCGCCACGGCCAAGATCGGCGCGGTGCTCGTGAACATCAACCCCGCCTATCGCACGCACGAATTGAAATACGCGTTGCAGCAATCCGAATCGAGCACCCTGGTGCTGATGGATTCCTACAAATCGTCGAAATACCGCGAGATGCTGTTGGAAGTCTGCCCGTCGATCGCGCTGGACGCGCCGGGCCGGACGAAGATCGACGACCTGCCCAATTTGCGCAACGTCATTCTCATGGACGGCGAATCGGCCGGCATGTTCCCGTTCAACGACATTCTCGAATCGGGCGGGCCGGTGCCGCAGGAGGAACTGCGCCGGGTTCAGGCCGAGCTCGATCCCGACGATCCGGTCAACATCCAATACACCTCGGGCACGACCGGCTTCCCCAAGGGCGTGACGCTGACCCACTTCAACATCATGAACAACGGCCACCACGTGGCGCACATCATGAATTTCACCGACCGCGACCGCCTCTGCATTCCGGTCCCCTTCTACCATTGCTTCGGCATGGTGCTTTCGAACCTGGTGTGCATGTCGCAAGGCGCGACGATGGTCATTCCCAGCCCGACCTTCGAGGTCGAGGCCGTGCTGAAAACCATCCAGGAAGAGAAATGCACGGGGCTCAACAGCGTGCCGACGATGTTCATCTCGCTGCTGGCGAGCCCGAACTTCGACCAATACGATTATCGCACCCTGCGCACGGGCATCATGGCCGGCGCGCCCTGCCCGATCGACACCATGCGCGAACTGATCGACCGCATGAACATGCGCGAGATCGTCATCGGCTACGGCCAGACCGAAGCCTCGCCGATCACCACGATGACCCGCCCGCAGGACTCGCTGGAAAAGCGCGTCGCCTCCGTCGGCCGCGTCGTCCCGATGCAGGAAATCAAGGTGATCGACCCGGCGACCGGCCTTACCGTGCCGCGCGGCGTCCAGGGCGAAATCTGCTTCCGCGGCTACCAGATCATGCGCGGCTATTACAACAATCCCACCGCCACCGCCGAAGCCATCGACGCGGCCCGCTGGCTGCACAGCGGCGACCTGGGCGTGATGGACAACGCCGGCTACCTGAAGATCACCGGCCGCATCAAGGAAATGGTGATTCGCGGCGGCGAGAATCTCTACCCGCGCGAAATCGAGGAATTCCTCCGCGGCCACGACAAGGTGCTTGACGTGTACGTGATCGGCGTGCCGGACGCGAAATACGGCGAGGAACTGATGGCCTGGGTGTTGCCGCGCGACGGCGAAACCCTGACCGAGGAAGAAATGCGGGCCTACTGCAAAGGCAAGATCACCCACTTCAAGGTGCCGCGTTACTGGAAGTTCGTCACGAGCATGAACGAATTTCCGATGACGGTCACCGGCAAGATCCAGAAGTTCCGCATGCGCGAGCAGGCCATCGATGAACTGAACCTGCACGACGCCGCGAGCATCAAGACGGCGTAGGCCGGTCGGTACTACCAACGGCTGTGAATTCCAGCTTGCGCACGGAAAGACCGTGACGCGGATCGCGCCGCGGATTTATTTCTCCGGTTCCAGGATCAACACGCCGGTCGCGTTTTTCTCCCAATCGGCGAAGCCCAGCTTCATCGAGGCGCCCTGCCCCTTGAACCACAGCGGCAACAGGTCGTCGTAATGGTTCGAGCTGGGCCGGCCGCTCTGCCCGCCGGGCAGGCACATCCGCGACGCGGCCAGATCGTTCAAGTCGGCGTTGACGCGCAGCACCGGGCCGTACTTGATCGGGAAGCGCCACATCTCCGAGCGCATGAACTGATGTTTGTTGACGCCGTTGCCGGTGCCGTCGGTGGGCAGCGGGCCGCGGTTCAGATAGCCGGCCAGCACCTTCTGATCGCCGAAGTTGTGCTTGAGCACGAACGGCGCCACCGTCGTCCACTTCCAGTCGTCCACTTCCTCGCCGTAATTCTCGACCAGCGCCTTCACCGCGTCCCGGAACGACGCCGCGATCACCTCGGCCGCCGTTTCCCGCCGCTCGGTGCGGCGATCATCCCAGGCCGGGTTTTCAGGGTCGGCAAAAATATTGAAAACGAACGGTTCGGCGTTGAAGAAGCCGAGAATGAACGACAACGATTCCGGCCGCATTTCGTCGGCCAGCGTATTTTCGAGAATGAAGGCGTTGAGCGTCTGGAACAGGCTTGAACCGGCCTCGTTAGGCCCCGCGTGACCGTCCCAGGCCGACAAGGCCTTGGCCGCCTTGGCGACAACCGGATCGGCATCTTTGAGCAGCGGTTGGAGCGCCTGGGTATAAAGCGGCTTCACTTGCAACCAGCCAAGATCCATGTCGTCGCGCTGCAAATCGGCCATCTGCTCGACGATCGGCCGGCCGTCGTTGCCGGCGCCGAGCACCTGCCAGATGCGGCCGATGCGTTGCGGCACATCGCCGTCCAGCGCGATCGGCGCGGCGAACGACTCGGGTTGGATGACCTGGTTGTTCGCGGTGCCGAGGAAATGCTGCGGCGGATTGAGGATCCACGGCAACTCGGCCGGCGAATAAAAGCTTTCCCATTCGTAGGTGCCGGTCCAGCCGGGAACCGGGATCGTGCCCAGGTGGCGGGTGCGTTTCGGCAGGCGGACGCTGCCGACGTAAAGCAGGTTGCCGCCGTCGTCGGCCAGCGACCAATGGCCGATCATCGCGGTGAAATCGAGCAGCGCGGTGCGCGCCTCGGTGACGTTGCGGGAAAGGTACAGGTTGCGCAGGGCGGAAATCGGCTTGCCCCATTCGTTATCACGCCGCAGCACGACGATCGGGAACTCCGGCGGCAGCCGGTCCATAAAATCGTTGATCACCACGCCGTGGCGGGTCGTGCGCACCTGGTGTCGCTCCTCGCGGAACTGGCCGTTCTTCAGCCTAATCTTGAAGACTTCTTCGCGGGTTTCGAACGGCATGGCCTGGCCCTGGTAATAATAATGGCCGGGCTTGTCGGGCACGAGTTTTTCCACGTACACGTCGGTGACGTCGGCCCAGTTGGACGTCGGGCCCCAGGCGGTATGGCCGTTGGTGCCGAAGGCGATCGCGGGCAGGCCGACGAACGCGCCGCCGATCACTTCGTAGGAGCCGGCCTCGCAGTTGTCGCATTTGAGGTGCGCCAGATAGCCGAGCGACGGCAGGAAATGCGGCATGTGCGGATCGCCGCAAAACGCGGCCTTGCCGGTGCCGGTCCAGACGCCGTCCACCGCCCAGTTGTTGCTGCACGAGAAGCCGCGGCCCCAGCCTTCCCACGGCGACTCGGACACCGGCGCGGGCGGATTCGCCGTCACCTTCAAAGGATATTGCTTGGCGTAATCGGCGAGGAATTCCTGCAGTTCCGGCGCGACGGGCGGAATGCCGGCAAAGGGATCCTGGGCCGGTTTTTCGCCGATCAGATGCGGGCCGAGATCGTATCGCGCCGGCCAGACCCGCAGCGCGCGGTCGAGGTTGGCGTTGGTCTGTACCTGGTAAATCAGAAATTCCAGGCGCGAGAGTTCCAGTTCCCAGTTTTTGCACAAGCCGAACCGGATCATCGCGATCACCAGGCCGGTATCGGTCGTCGTCCAGGGCTCGGGTTCGTAATCGAGCAGCCGAAACTCCATCGGCAGCGGCTCGCGGCGCGCGGCCTCGTTGATGCCGTCGGCGTAAGCCTGCAGTAGCCGGCGATCCTGGGGCGAAATGTCGGCCAACAAGGCTGCCGCGTCTTTGTACAAACCGATCATGCGGCTCAAGATTTCCAGCCGTGTCATCACGCCGGATTCGTCGCGGTCGCCGATCAATTCGCGCAACCGGCCGGCCGCGGCCATTTTGAGCGTTTCCAATTGAAACCGGCGGTCCCGACCCTGAATGTAACCGAAGGCGTAGTACAGGGAATATTCGTCGCCGGCCTGAATGTGCGGAATGGCGTATGGATCGAGGTAAATCTTCACGGGGCCGGGCAATCCCTGCACCGGAACGCGAACCTCGCCTTCCGTGGCCACCCGGTCGGGAGACACGCGGTAGTTGACGTAGCGCACAGCGGCCGAGCCGCAACCGCCGACCAGAATTCCAAGCACCCCCGCCAGCGCCAACCAGAGAACCGCTCGTTTGCTCATTGAACCGCCCTTCCGTTATGTACATTTATTGCGGTTTAGAGAATGTAAATCCCTTTTTCATCATTTGATGCGATTTGTCAAATTCCCTCAAGGCGCGCGGCATCGTAACGACTTGATAACGCTTGTTTTCGCTCATTGTTTGCTTGCCCGAGCCATTCGATCCATCTATGATGAAATCGGTAAAAAAAGAAGGTAGGAAACAATGTTTTACAAGGTCCTGCATATCAGCGCCGCCAGCGGTTTTTACCGCGTTGAACGCTATCCGATCGGTGAAGTGGTAGGGCCGCTCGACATCGGCATCGAGTTGTACGACAAAACCGGCGGCCTGACCATCGGCGCCGGGTTGCTGGCCGGGTCCATCCTTCCCGGCACCAATCGGTTGATCGTTTGCGGCCGTTCGCCGGCTTGGGGCGGTTTTTATGTTTCGACGATGGGCGGCGCGGCGCTAATCTTCGACAATCTCGGCTTGAACGCGATTCATCTCACCGACCACCATCCGATTCCCGCGGTGCTGCTGCTCAACCGGGAGCATGGCGAGGAGATCCAGGTGCGACTGCTGCCGTTGCCGCTGGAAGCGATCTGGCGCGGCTACCGGGATTACCACGGCTTCTACGCCCTGTCGCATTGGGTTTGGGATCAATTCGCCGGCGAATACAAAGAAACGCCGCGCATCCTGGCAACCGGTCCGGCCGCGCTGGCAACCGATTTCGGCGCTCTCGGTTCGCTGGTGCCGCATGCCGACGGCCTGTCGCCCGTCGATACCTGGGCGGGACGCGGCGGTTTCGGCACCAAGCTGCTGCGGGATCACGGCATCGCCGCCGTCATCTACGGCGGCAGCGTCGTGGACGAGGATTTCCGCGACCGCAAGGTGGCCGACCAATGGTTCGAGAACCGCTACCTGAAAAAAATGAAAATCAAGGATCTCGAGGCGACTACCAAGTACCGGTACGATCCGCTCGTCGACACCGGCGGCACCTTCGGCGTCAATTACGCCAAAATGGGCGGCCGCTTGCTGGCGTTCAATTACCGTTCGGTATTGCAGGGCGAAGCGGAGCGCGAAGCGCTGCAGAACCAACTGATCAAGGATCATTACCTACGGCAATTCAACGAGGAAACCATCCAAGGCAGACAGTTCAAAACGTGCGGCGAGCCCTGCGCGGCGGTCTGCAAAAAAATGATGGGGGAGTTCAAAAAGGATTACGAACCCTATCATGCCATGGGACCGCAAATCGGCGTGTTCGATCAGCGGGCGGCGGAACAGGTAGTGCATCATAGCGACGCCATGGGCTTCGACGCCATTTCCCTGGGCGGCATACTATCCTGGATCGGCGAATGCCTGGAAACCTCGCTGTTAACGCCGGACGAGTTGGGGTTGCCCGGCAAATTCAAATTCACCGCCGGGAATTTCGACCGGGAAGCCGACTCCCGCGATAACGCCGACCTGGCGATCCGGCTGATTGATAAAATAATCGCTCGACATCCGTTGCTGGATTTATGGGACGGCGCCCGCTCCCTGGCGCGCCGCCTGGCCGCGGAACGCCACGAGCCCCGGATTGCGGACTGCCTGGTTGTCAACGCTTTCGGCAATCGCGGCTGGATGGTGCCGAACCAATATTGGACCCCCGGCGTCTTCAGCCCGATGGCGGTGATGGGGAAATACTATCAGCATTACGGTGAGGATTATCTGCCGCCAAGGAAATTGGGCGCCGCCAACGCGGAACGCATGATCCGGGAAATGATGGTGGACAATTCCGGCATGTGCCGTTTTCACCGCGCTTGGTCGGAGGATTTGATCCCCGACATATTTCGGGAACTCTACGGCGAATCAATCGACATGCTCGCGCATCACCGGCGCCTGGCCCAGCGGCTCACGGCTCGAAACCAGTCCAATCCATGGGAAGGCCGGCGGATCGTGGAAATCATCGCCGCCTTCCTGCGGCGCAAAATCGAAGTGGAAGGCCAAACCGACCCGGAGCTGTCGGCCTGGCACGATCGTTTTCTCGCCGAGCCGAAAATCGCGGCGCTCGACTTCTGGTACGAAATTCACAAAGGGGTACGGATGGCGCTGGTCGATTAAACCGGACCGTTTTCGGGCGAAGAGAAAACGAATTTCGCGAGGAAATATCGCAGGTCGCGGCCCAGGCTGCCGCGGCGAAGCCCGCGGTAAAGCCGCTGGGCGAAATACCCCACCCGCCAATAGAAGCCGCGATAAAATCGGCGATAGGCGTTTTGAATCGTCACGGCGTCGAGGCGCGGATGCCGAAAAGCGATTGAATACTGGTGAAAATTGAATTGGCTCCAGTCGGTGGTCGTCAGGCGGCCCTCGTTTTTCCACTGCTGATAGATCGCGGTCCCCGGGAACGGCGACAGAATGGAAGCGCGGGCGAAATCGGGCCGTAAGCGCCGGGCAAAACGCGCCGTTTTTTTCAACGAAGCTTTGGTATCCTCCGGCAGTCCGAGGATGAAGAGCGCCAACGATTCGATGCCGGCCTGGCGGCAGAGCCGGACAGCCGTTTTGAATTGAGACAGCAGTTCGTGTTTGCCGATCGCTTCCAGGACCAGCGGATCGCCGGTTTCGATGCCGAATTGAATGCGGTAGCAACCCGCCCGGCGCGCCAACCGAAAGAATTCCCGATCCGTTCGCTCGGCGCGAATGCCGTTTTTCAGCTCCCAAACCAATTTCAGCGGCTGGTTTACCAACAAGCGGCAGATTTCCTTGGCGCGCTCCAGATCGGTCGTAAAACCGTCGTCTTGAAAATGCACCTCCTCGAATCCGATCGCCGCCAATCGCCGGAGTTCTTCGATCACGCGTCCCGGGCTCTTCGCCCGCCAACGGCGGCCGAAGACTGCGTTACTGGAACAAAAGGTGCAGTGAAACGGACAGCCGCGGCTCGTTTCGCAATTCGCGATGCGCCGTTTTTTCCAGAACAATTGCGGGCGGTCGTACCGCTTCAGGTTGAAGGCGGAATAATCGGGAAACGGCAATTGGTCCAGGTCGGCGATCCGTTCGCGCGGCGGATTGGTAACGATTTTCAGGCCATCGCGCCACAGCAAGCCGGGAATGTCCCGCCAGGCGACGCCGCGCAGCAAATCCTGCCAGGTGCGCTCGCCCTCGCCGATGACGACGGCGTGAGCGCCGGATTCGATCAACGACGCCCGCGGCAAAACCGTGGCGTGAACGCCGCCAAGGACGATTTTCGCGTTCGGGCTGAGCGCCGCGACCCGGGCGACGATCTTTGGCACGCTCGGAAACGCCGCGGTATAAGCGGTGAGACCGACGATTTCCGGTGGATCATTAATCAATTGATCGGGCAGTGCCGATTCATCCGCGACGAACGGCGAGCAATCGACGATGCGCGGCGAATGCCCGGCCTCGACGGTCGCGCCCGCCAGCGCCGCCATTGCCAGGGATGGCGCCACCGGAGCCGCGGCCAGCGTTCGCCGATAAATATCGAAAGGCATGGCCGACTGGATAAGCAGCGAGCGCATCTTCCCTCACTAAAATAATATAATTTTCGTTCGGTGATGACTCATGCCAATGGTGAAATCCTGCCCACTTTTCGGTTATACCTCGTTCAACAAATAAAACAAGTCCATTCTTTTGATTTACTTCGCGGACGGCATTGATTAATCTAACGCGAATATTCGAGACAACCAGTTTACAGCCGCGAGTCGGGCAGTAGAGGCGGATGAACAACAAGGCCGAAATTCTCCTGATCAATCCGGCGGGAAAGCACATCGTCGGCGACCGCACGCCGCCCTACGGTTTACTCAGCCTGGCCGCCGCGCTGCCGCGCGAAACGCCGCTGCGCCTGCTGGACCTGCGGTTTGAAAAGCATTCGGCCGTCGAATCCGCCTTGCGGTCGCCGGAATTACGCCTGGTGGGTATCTCCTGCCTGACCGGAAAGCAGGTCGGCCAGACCGCGGAATTAACGCGCCTCGTTCACGCGAGGACGAAAGCGCCGGTCGTCTGGGGCGGCATTTTCCCCACGCAGATGACCGAAATGTCCTTGCGGCAAGGCGGCGCGGACGGCGTGGTGCGCGGCGAAGGCGAAGTGGTCTTTCGCGCGCTCGCCGCTTTGCCATCGTTGCCCGCGGCGGCCGAACCAGCGGGGTTCGCACGGCTGACCACTTCCGGTGAATTGAGCGGCGAAAAATCGCTCGGCGTGCGCCTGGATTTGGCGGAACTCCCCGACCCGCGATTCGACCTGGTGGATGTCCGGCGTTACATCGAACACGGGCCCTACGGCCCGGCGTTTTCCCTGCTCACCTCGCGCGGCTGCCCCTGCGAATGCGCCTATTGCTACATGAAATCCATTTACGACCGCCATTGGCGGGGGCACACGGCGGAATGGGTGGTCGAGCTGGTGCGGCGGCTGCACCGCGATTACGGCATCCGCCATTTTCAATTCATGGACGACAACTTCATGACCAGCC
Organism: Myxococcales bacterium; assembly: GCA_012517325.1. NCBI lineage: Bacteria > Pseudomonadati > Myxococcota > Myxococcia > Myxococcales > Myxococcales bacterium. Next base: position 52,114 of record JAAYVF010000007.1, read on the forward strand.
TGGAGCGGGTGCGCGAAATCGCCCGCCGACTGATTGAGGCGCGCCTCGACCTGACCTGGGCGGTTTTCGGCGCCACCGTCGTTTCCTTGAACAACCTGGGCCTCGAAGGCCTGCGCCTGCTGCGCCGCGCCGGCTGCCGGATCGTCAACATCGGCACCGAATCCGGCTCCGAGATCATTCTGCAGATGATTCACAAAAACGTCGATCTCCCCACGTTGCTGAAGGTCAACGGCTGGATGAAGGAAGCCGGCCTCAAGCCTTCCTACAATTTCATGTCCGGCTTCCCCGGCGAAACGGATGCGGACGTGCGGGCGTCGGTCGACCTGATGCTGCGGCTGAAGAACGAGAATCCCGCCGCCGATTGCGGCACGATCAAGCTGTTTCTGCCCTATCCCGGCACCGAGTTGTACGAGGTCGTGCGGCGCGATTACGGTTTTCAACCGCCGGCCGAGCTGTCGTTCTGGAGCCGTTACAGTTGGTCGGAGGCCGACGGCCTGGACATGCCGTGGTTGGAGCCGCGCCGCAAGAAACGCCTGCTGTTGCTCTACTACCTGTCGATCCTGATGAATCCGCGTTACCTGTTCATCCGGTCGCGGTTTTTCCGTGCCGCGGCGTTTGTGCTCTACCCGCTGACCCGTTACCGTTTTCGGCGGATGCGCGTCGACACGGCGCTGCTGCCGCGGCTGCTGCACTGGATCTACAAAAAGCTCTGAGTCCGGAGGGAAAGAGATGAAGCGCGTCGGTTTCATTTTGAAGGTCAGAGCGGAGAAGCTGGCCGAGTACAAGCAACACCACACGAAAGTCTGGCCGGAAATGCAGGAAGCGTTGCGCCGGCACGGCTGGCACAACTATTCGCTGTTTTTGCGCGACGACGGCCTGATGTTCGGCTATTTCGAAACCCCCGTCGACTTTCAACACGCGCTGGACGGCATGGCCGGCGAGGAAGTGAACGCGCGCTGGCAGCAAATGATGGCGCCCTATTTCGAGGCGCTCGGCGGCCGCAACCCCGACGAGGGCATGGCCGAATTGACGGAAGTTTTTCACCTCGATTAACGGGTCGGCGGCTATCGCCTTTCGCGGAGGCGCGCCTCGTCGGCGCGAATCGCCTCGATCCACTCCGTCCCGGCGGGTACCCGTCCGCGCGAACAGAATTCGTTCCAGACGGCGCCCAGCGGCAGGGCCTTGCACTCTTCCAGCCACGCCAGGCGGCCGAAGCCGTCGCCGGCCGCTTCCCGCTCGCGCAACCGTTCGGTCGGTTCTAGCAAAGCGAAGAGCAAAGCCTTGAGGGTCGCGCGCGCGCCGGTCACCCAGGCGCCGACGCGGTTGATCGACGCATCGAAAAAGTCGAGTGCCAGGTGCACGCGGTCGAGGCCGTCGGCGCGGACGATTTCCTGCATCAGCGTCACCAACTCGTCGTTGAACAGCACCACGTGATCGCTGTCCCATTTGACGCCACGGCTGACGTGAATGAGCAGTTCCTCGCGGAAGGTCAGCAAGGCCGAGATTTTTTCGGCGACTGATTCGGTCGGGTGATAATGGCCCATGTCCAGGCACATCATCACGTCCTGATTGCGCGACCAATCCAGATAGAATTCGTGCGAGCCGACGACGAAACTTTCCAGGCCGATGCCGAAGAGCTTGCTTTCCACGCTGTCCTTGAGCGCCGCGCGCGGGAACGTCGTCGTGTAGATTTCGTCCAGGCTCTCGCGCAGGATTTCGCGGCGCAGCCGGCGGCTGACGGTCTCGTCCTTCGAGCCGTCGGGAATCCAGAGGTTGTGACCGCACGGCGTGCCCAGTTCCTCGCCCATCCAGGCGCCGATTTCGCGGCAACGTTTGACGTGCTCGATCCAGAACCGGCGGACTTTCTGATCGCTGTGGCTCAGCGTATAACCCGATTCGGCGAGCGGATGCGCGAACAAGGTGGCGTTGAAATCCAGCCCGAGCCCGCGTTCGCGGGCCCAATCGACCCAGCCCCGGAAGTGGTCGGGGCGAAAGCTGTCGCGCGGCACGTACTCGCCGCCGAATTCGCCGTACGTCGAATGCAGATTCACGCGATGCCGGCCGGGAATCAACGCCAGCGCCTTTTCCAGATCGTCGCGCAGCTCGCGCGGCGTGCGCGCCCGCCCCGGATAATTGCCGGTCACGGCCAGGCCGCCGCCCGACAGGGCCGCCCCGGCGAGCTCGAAACCGCCGACGTCGTCGCCCTGCCAGCATTGCAGCGAAAGCGGAACCGTTTCGAGGGCGGCCAGCGCCGTTTCGGTATTGACGCCGCAATCGGCGTACACCTTTCGCGCCGCCGCATAGGCTTGTTCGATCTCGCGCGCGTTCATTGCTTCTCCTTTACGGGTGATCGCTTTCGTTCGCTCGCGACAACAGTGCGCGGAACCGCGCCAGCGCCTCTTCCCAGTCGTCTCGCCCACGCGGCTCGTAACGTTCCATCTTGCAGGACCGCTTGACCACCGAGCGCAGTTCGGCCGGCGACCCGATCGTTCCGTCGGCCATCGCCTGCACGAGCAGGTTGCCGATCGCCGTCGCTTCCGCCGGTCCGGCGTAAACCGGTACGCCGGTGGCATCGGCCGTCAGTTGGCAAAGCAGGCGATTTTGCGAGCCGCCGCCGATCACGTGAATCCGGTTGATCGGCCGGCCGGACAATTCGCGTATCTGCTCCAACACCAGCCGATATTTGAGCGCCAGGCTCTCCAGCACCAGCCGCGCCGTCGCGCCTTTATTTTCCGGCGCCGGTTGGCCGGTGCGGCGGCAGTAAGCCGCGATCGCCGCCGGCATGTCGGGCGGAGCGAGAAATGCCGGATCGTCCGGATCGACGAACGACCCGAACGGCGGCGCGGCCGTGGCCATTTGCGCGACCGTCGCGTAATCGAGCGGCGTTTCCGGCGCCCAGGCGCGGCGGCATTCCTGCAACAGCCATAGTCCCATGATGTTTTTCAGCACGCGGAAGGTGCCGCCGATGCCGCCTTCGTTGGTGAAATTAGCGGCTAGCGAAGCGGCCGAGATCACCGGCTCATGCGCTTCGAAGCCCATCAGCGACCAGGTGCCGGAACTCAGAAACGCCCAGTCCTCGCCTTCCGCCGGCGTCGCCGCTACCGCCGACCCGGTGTCGTGCGTCGCGACTGCCGCCAAGGGGATACGCCCCAGCCCCGTCGCCGCGGCCGTTTCCGCGTCGAGCCGTCCCACCATAGTGCCGGGCGGCACGACCGGCCGCAACAACGACCGCGACAGGCCCAGCGCCGCGAGCAGGTCCGCGTCCCAATCCATCGTCAGCGGATTGAACAATTGCGAGGTCGTGGCGAAAGTGAACTCCGTCTGTTTTTCGCCGCCCAGCAGGTAATAAAAAAGATCGGGGATGAACAACAGATCGGTCGCCGCCGCCAGGAGCGGCGAACGGTCGCGCACCATGGCTTCGAGCTGAAACAGCGTGTTGATCGGTAGGAGTTGAATGCCGGTGCGGTGGTAGACCGCCGCGCGCGGCATCTTGCGGAAAAACGAGTCCATCGCGCCGTCGGTGCGGCGATCGCGGTAGGCGTACGGCAGGCCGAGAATTTCCTCGCCGGCCAGCAGCGCGAAATCCACGCCCCACGTGTCGATGCCGATGCTGCGCAACTCGGCGTTATCTCGTTGGGCCGCAGCGCGCAGACCGTCCCGCAAATGCGCGAGCAAGCCCGGCACGTTCCAATGGCGATGGCCGCGCAGCGCGATCATGCCGTCGGGAAAACGATGCAGTTCCTCGATCGCCAGCCGGCCGTCGGCCAGGCGGCCGAGAATCGCGCGACCGCTTTCCGCGCCCAAATCGAAGGCCAGGTAAGACGTCGTCATGGCCCCTATTCCGGCAAGTGGAAAGTTTGGACGAGTTCCGCCAACTGCGTCTCGTTCAAGCCCGTCGGCTTATGGCCGGCCGACCGGCAAAGCAAGATCAGGCGCGCGGCTTTGTTGAGGGTGTCGATCAGGTCGAAGGCCTCGCCGACGGTTTCGCCGATCGCCACGCAGCCGTGCCATTGCCACAGGGCTACCGAAAAGCCTTGCCGAAATACCTCGACGGTCCGTTCGGCCAGCGCTTCGGTGCCCGGCACTGTATACGGCGCCAGGCCCAGGCCGCGCGGCAGGGTCACCTTGACCTCGGGGTGGATGCTCCATAAGGCGCGGTTGATGGCATCGCCGTTACGATAGCGCGGCAGATGCGTAAGGACGATCAATTCCGTTGGATGGGTATGTAACACCACGGTCTGGCGCGCCCGCGATTGCCGGAGGAATTCATGGATACGCAAATGCGCCGGGAACTCGGACGTGGGCCGAAAAGCGGGATCGCCGGAACCGGCGCCGAGCAATTCATAGCCGCAACCGTCCGCGTCCATCCGCAATACGCCCGTGTGCGCGGCGGCGTTTTTAGCCAGATCGCGGTAACGGCGACCCGTACCGGTAACCAGGAAGCTCCGCCCGGCCAGATCCGGATAGGTGTACTCGGTCGCGACCCGGACGCCGCCGCCGACAACCAGTTCCCGTTCGGTGAAAAGGTCGGTCACTTCGATCGACAAATTGCCGGCATTTCGTTCCGCCCAGCCTTTTTCCCATAAATACCCTGAGATTTCGGTGATTTCAGCCAACAGCGGCGACAATTTCGAAAAAGCGGAAAGTAGCTCGTTCACCTGATCCCCCATTCACAGTGGTGCGAAATTTTTGTTTTGCGGACGCTGATTGTACCCGCCCCCTCTCGGCCTGCCAACCGCCGACGACCGAATGAACATTTGTCGGCGTCACCGAAATATCCATTGAAAAGCGGTCCTTTTGGATGGTATTATCTTGGCCGGGTTGGGCCGATCTTTGTGAGGAGAAGGGAGGATGACCGATGAGAGATTATTCCACCCTTGCTCTGATCATACTCGCTTTACTGCTGATGCCCTTGTTTACCTTCGGTTGCGATTGCTGCGGCGACGACTGCGACGAGTGCAAATCCTGCCCTGCCGATGACGACGCTTCGCCGGACGACGACACTTCGCCCGACGACGACGCCTCGCCGGACGATGATGACGACAGCGGCGACGATGACAACGACGACGACAGCGGCGACGACGATGACGATAACGACGATGACAACGACGACAATGACGACGATCTCGCCTCCAGTTATGACTATCTCGCCGGAGGCACCTTCTCCGGTGCGGCTGTCGTAATGAACAACGCCGGACTGGCGAGCGTCATCAGCAGCAAGTCGCGTTATCTGCTGGCCTATCGCGAGAGCGCCACCGCCGATTACAACACCGTCATCGCGGCGTTCGGCATCTACGCCAATCCGTCGGCCGCCGTCGGTCCGGACGGATCCCTGCACCTGGCCTTTTACGATTGGTACGCGCAGACCCTCTGGTACGCCACCAACCACGGCGGCAGCTGGCATAGCGCGGCGGTGGACGAGGACGGCGACGTCGGCCATTACAGCGCGATCGCCGTGGACGGCGACGGCGTCGTGCACATCGCCTACACCGAGGAATCCTCGCGGACGCCGATCGGCCTGCGCTACGCCAACAACGCCGCCCGCGCCTGGTCGACCGAATCGGTGACCACCGGCAACGGCATCGGCGCCTTCCCTTCCCTCGCCGTGGACGGCGACGGGGTGCCGTACATCACCTTCAACACCGGCGGCGCGGTCCGGTTGGCCGTGCGCACGGCCAAGGGCTGGTCGATCGACGATCTGTCCGACAGCGTCTCGATCGGGCGCGCCAGCGGCGTGGCGATCGACGGCAGCGGCGTTTGCCACGTGATCTATCACGCCACCGACGCGTCATCGAATTTGCGCCACGCGTACGGCGAGGCCAAGGCGCTGACGAGCGAATTGATCCCCGGCGCGACTGGCGTCGGCGACACCCTCGCCATGACCGTGGACGACGACGACGTGGTGCATTTCGTCTATTACAACTCGTCCCTCGGCGCGCGCTACGGCAACAACGCCGCCAAGGATTGGCAGATCGCGACGATCGGCAGCGCCTATCCCGTGTATATCGCGGCCCGGTCGGTCGACAACGTCGCCATTTCCATCGCCCGCCTCGGCGTTTACCGCCAGACCGGCTGCGGCTGGCAGCAGCTTTATCTCGATAACGGTTTCGTAGCCCAGGACACGGCGCTGGATCGCGACGCGGCCGGCCACTTGCAACTGGCCTACATCGACGACGCCCAAACCATCTGGCACATGACCGACGCCGGCGGGGAATGGACCCGCGATCAGGTGACCGGGGTGATCGGCAATACGGCGCTGAACATCGATCTGAAAACCGACGGCAACAACCACGCGCACATCTGTTACTACAACGGCGTCGCCTTCCAACTGGAATACGCGACCAACGCGACCGGCTCCTGGGTCAGCGAAGTGGTCGACGAGGGCGATCTGTCGGGCCGCCACTGCGCCATGTTCATTTCGAACGACAACGTCGTCCACCTCAGCTATTCCGATGAGACCAACGGCACCCTGATGTACGCCAATAACGCCGGCGGCGGCTGGACCTCCACCAGCGTCGACGACGAGGGTTACGTCGGCACGTGGTCGGATATCGTGGTCAAGGCCAACGGCGAAATCGCCATCGCCTACGTCGACTTGACCGACAACGACATCAACCTGGCCCGCGGCGACGGCACCGACTGGACGATCGCCACCGTCGATCCGGAGGGCGGCGACAACGTTTCGCTCGCGGTGGACGACAGCGGTCACTACCAGTTGGCCTACATCGGCGCCGGCTTGCGGCACGCGCAACAAATCGACGACCAGTGGGTGCTATCGACGATCGACGCGGTAGCCCAGGACGAGGAAACCGGGATCGTCGCCGGCGACCCGGACCACGTGATGATCGCGTATCAAAGCATCGGCACGGATTTGAGCATCGCCTGGCGGCTGGCGACCGCCTGGCACCTGACCGTCGTGGACCAGCTCGGCTCGATGGGCGACCATCTGTCGATCACGGCCGGCGGCGCCGATCAGGCCTACGTCAGTTACCTGGGCCAGGAAGCGATCTGGCTGGCCACGGTGGGGTTTTAGCCGCCCCTACTTGGCCGAGTAATTGTAAAGCACGGTTTTCGTGCGGCTGATGCCTTCCAGGCCGTCGAAGCGCACGCAGTGGTGCGGCGCTTCCTTGGCCATGTAAATGTACAATTTGGTCGGCAGCATCCCGACCAGGCCGGTCGGCTTGAGTTCGAGTTTGTAAACAGCGATCGTGCCTTGCGGGGTCGCCAGGTTTTCCTCGCCGCGGTGAATGATTTCGCCTTTCAGCACGGTGCCGTCGCCGTTGACGACCTCGCCCTTCATCGACGTGCCGGCCCCCTTTTCGAACGGGAAACCGCGCAACACCAGGTAGAGGGCGTCGCCCGGGATCGCCGCGTCGCCGAAGGACAACGTCTTGCTTTCCTTCTTGCCGGTCGCGCGGTCCGCGTATTTGTAGTAAGCCTTGTGAGCCGCCCAATCGTACTTCAATTCCCAATCCATCTGTTCGGCGCCGGTGGAGGATTTCTTCCAGTACAACGTGCGGTAACCGGTGGGCACCTCCTCCAGTTTGGCGTCCTCGGTCCAGTCGATGCGGTCGGCGCCCTTCTTGCCGTTATCGCCCTTGAGTTGATAAACCAGGACGTTCTTGCCGCCCTCGGTCGTTTTCGTATAGGTCCACGACATGTTGTAGAGCAACTCGTCGTTCTTCATCAGCAGGTCCTTGTAGACGCCCGATTCCTGCGCGAAGACCTGCGGTCGCGCCATCTGCGCGCGCGCGTTCGAGGAAAACAGCAGCGAAACCGCAACGAACGACAACAAGACCAACAGTTTCATGAAAAGCCCCTTTTTCGGAAGGACAAACGGTGCCGGCATCGGTCTTCCCTCGTTGGTAAATGGAATCGACAAGCGGTGAACGGGCTTATCCTAGCAAAGGTCGGCGGCGGAGGAAAATCGCCCCCGGATTTGAACGCCGGATCAATAATCCAATTGATATACGTATCCGTGATGCCCGACGGCCACGACCATCAGGATGAAAACCGCCGTCACCGCCAGCCAGCCGATGGTTTTAAGCGCGAAGGTTCTCTTTTCAGCAGGCAGCGCCTGCGCCAGCAAAACCAATCCCAGCGGCAGAATCACCAAGGCACGGAACGCATTGCGGGCGTGGGTTGCCGGCGAGAGTTCACCCCAGTAAACCAGATCGATCAGGGGCAACAGACAAAACAACGCGGTCAGCGGCGTGCTGCCCTCGGCGAGCATCCGGCCGATGAACCACGCGCCGGCGATCGCCAGCCAGGGCACCAACGGGATGCGGTACCAACCGAAGGAACGGTCCGAACTGATGGTCAGCGCCATGAAGAGCAAATAGATCACGACGGGCCAGATCAGCAGGTTGGCCTTGCCGGCGGGCTGTTCCGTGGCCCGGTCCCGCTCCATCCAGAAAAGGCCGAACGAGAACCAAAGCCAGAGAAACGTCAGGGAAAGGTATTTTTTCGAGGCGACGGCGATCTGGGTCAACAGCGACCACATGCCGCGGGTGCTGATCGAAAGGCCTTTTTCGACCGCATCCATCTGCCGGGCCTGTTGCGCTTGAAATACCGCCCAGAAGGTGTGCCAGTCGTAATAGGCCCCGTAAAGAAAATAGAGGCTTAAAAACGCCAGCCCGCCCCCAACAACCCACAGCGCTTCCCGCCAGCGCCGTTCGGCCATGAAAACCGCGGCGGTGCCGCCGACGATCGCCAGGCCGGTGACCTTGAACAGGCAGCTCATTCCGGCGAACACCACGGCCGCAGCCAAGGCTTTTTTACGACCGTTGTCGAGGTAGCGCGCCGCCGCCAGTAGACTGGCCAGCGAAAAGGCGATGAGAAAATTCTCTTCCTTGAAGAGCCGGCCGGAATACACCGCCACCGGATACAGCGCGTAAAACAGCACCGCCGTCAACGCCAGGGCACGGCGGCCCAAAATCCGTCGCGCCAGGAAATAGAGCAGGACGGCGTTCAGGACGAACATCCCGATCGGCAGCCAGCGTGTTTTGTCGTTGAAGAAGCTTTGGTAGCGATCCTGGTAGCGCACTCCCAACAGCCGCAACCAGATTCCGCCGAGCAGCGACAGGCCCGGCGGATGGTCGAAAAACGGCTCAACGATCGTGAACGGTTCGCCGAAAATCCGGCGCGGCTCCTTCGACTGATAAACGTAAAACTGCGACCACGAGCTCGGGACGCCGCGATAAACGAGGTTGATCCCGTTCAGGGCGTAATTGTACTCGTCGGCCGTTTCATTCGGGTACGGCAGGCGATCGTATCGATATAGACGCGCCGCCAGCCCGGCCAGAATGATCAGCGTCAACAACAGGGCGACGCGCCGCGCCGATAGAAAACCCAGCAATGCTTCGGTGACGGCCGGCCGATACCGAGCCAGCAGCACGATTTCCACGCCGAGGAAAAGAATGAACAGACCCGCGCCGAGCCAACCACCGCCCGGCAACGCCCGACGACGGTAAAAATCGGCCCAGGTGATCGGCCGGAAGTCGGCACCACTTTTCCATTCCAATTTCGGTCCGGCCTGCCCCTGGAAGGACGCGCGGAAGCGATGCCAGCCCGCTGATAACTGCAGCGCGGCGCGTTGCGACGGATCGGTCAGGGAAATCGGTTGCGAATCGACGGTCACCGTCAACTTGCCCGGATTGGCGTTCTGGAATACATAAGCGCCGTTCGCCGGGATCTTGAGCCAGCCGCGCCAGGCAACCTCCAGGCTCGACAACGCCTGATTGGATCCGAAGCGGGCTTCATTCCAGTGATAGATCACCGGCGCTTGAAAGAGCAGCCGATGAGCAAAGTACAAATCGCTATCGGTCGTTCGGGTCGCTCGAACGGCCTGACCTTTCACCAGCACACGGTAATCGGCCCGCAGGCCGTGACGAGGAAAAGAGACGAGGATCGCCACCGTGGGAAGCGCCAGGCATCCCAGCAAAATCAGCAACGGGAAAAAAGTCGATTTTTTCATAAATATTTCAAGATTGATCGTCTGGCGGTTTCATACCGGTCCGGCCGGCGGGTGTCAAGTGATCGCCCGTCGATTTTTCACCATTCAATTGCCTTTTCAGGGGTGATGATTAAATTTTTATCAGAGCCTTCTGGGATATGAGTGTATCGGATTGTGCGGCTTATATCACCGACCAAGGGGGCGATCATGCCGAAAAGCAAACCGACGATCAAACAGATTCTCGGCAAACAACCCGGAAAATCAGGCGGCGGCGGCGGGAAAAAGCCGGAGGCGGCGCCCTCCCCGCTGATCATCGCCTTTTCCCGCGAGACCGGCAGCGGCGGCGACCTGATCGCCCAGCACGTGGCGCGGGCGTTGCACTACCCGATCTACGATCACGAGTTGATTCAAAAGGTGGCGGAAAGCGCGAATACCAGCGCTTCCGTCGTGGCCGCCGTGGACGAGAAATGGCGCTCGGTCATGGAGGATTGGATCGCGGACTGGGCCAATCGCCGCCGGTTGTGGCTCGACGATTATTTAAAACACCTCATGAAGGTCATCGGCGCGATCGCCCAGAAGGGACACAGCGTCATCGTCGGGCGCGGCGCCAATTTCATTCTCAGCCGGGACGATTTTTTCCGGGTCTTGCGCGTCCGGATTCTGGCCCCATTCGACGAACGGGTGGCGGCGATCGCCCAGGAGAAAAACCTGTCGCCGGAAGAAGCGACCAAGTACGTCAATCGCACCGACGCCGATCGCCGGGCGTTCATCCGCAAATATTTCAACGCTGCCATCGACGATCCGATGAACTACGACTTGCTGATCAACATGGAGAAAATGACCATCGAGGATGCCGTGGCGATCATCATCGCGACGGCGCGGGAGATGGAAAAATCCTGATCGGGGCTTTCTCTATTTCCGAAAGTCGAGCACGTCGACGGTAAAATCCGACACCTGGAACCGGACCTTGTTGCGGTAACCCTCGGGGTCGCCGCCCAGTTGAAACGGCATGTCGGCCTCGGTCTCGATGATGACGTCCTGGACCAGCCAGTCCTTGATCCCGTCGTAATTCCAGACACCCTTCCAAACCTTGCGGATATTCCAGATCGTCGCCGGAATATTGACCAGCGCCGTCCGCAGGTTCATGTAGCCGGGTTTCAGGCAGGCATACGGATAGGTCTTGAGGTTGAAGCCGTAGTTGGACGTGGTGGCCGCGCCGACCAACATGACCGGCCCTTCGAAAATCGTCTCGCCCTTCTTCAGCGTCAGTTGCTCCAACGGACGATGCGGATAGGCGCGATAAATCGGCCCGTCGGCGTTGTTGATGACCCGCGCTTTCACCTCGTACTTATGCCGGAGCAGGCGCGGCGCCGCCTGGAAGAACGTCGCGTACAGGTAGCCGGCCATGCTGTTGCTGATTTTCCACATAAATCCTTTGCTGAACCGGTTTTTCAGCTCGATGTAGTTGTTCAGAATCATCGCATCCAGGCCGAATCCGCCGAAGTGAAACAGCCGTTCGTCGCATTGGATCATGTTGAACGCCGTGAACTTAAGCTCGTCCTCGCGCCGCTGGCGCAATGTCCAGATCGGTTCCACCTTCGGCGGCGTCTCCAAAAGGCCCGCCCAACCGTTGCCGGTGCCGAGCTTGAGCAAGCCGAAGCGCGGCATGCGGTAGTCGCCGCCGGCCTGATTGAGCCGGCCCACCTTGTGGCGCATCTGCTCGATGATGCGCATCGCGGTGCCGTCGCCGCCGCCGCAGAGCACCAGCGGATAGCGTTTCTGGATGATCTCATCCAGGCTCTGGTCGGATTGCTCGATCGTTTTGGTGATGTAGATATCGTCGACATCGACATGCTTGGAAATCATGTCGAGCGTGGCTTGCCTGACTTTACGCGCCCGCATATTGACCGCGATGGCAAAGTTCTTAATTTTACACCTCCCCGACTGTCGTCTCAGCCGCCGCAACCACGCCGCGCATGGCCTGGCTATCGATGTAGGTAAAAAACTAAATGATCGTTTAGTCGGCTTTCAACTTAGCACCGGGAGAAGGAAAAAAACAAGTCGGCCCGGAAAGAAATCAGCAACCGCAGCCCATGTCCATTTCGTTCGGATCGTATTCCGAGCCGCTGGTATCCTCGGGTTGGACGCAGGTATCGATCGCTTCCAAACAGACTTCCCCCGCCTGGCAGGGATTGCCGGTGGTCGTGCAATCGTCGGCTTCCTCGTCGCAGGATTCGAGGCCGTTGCAATACTGTCCGTCATCGGCGCAAGGATTGCCGGAGTGATAGCAGGTCTGGGTCTCTTCATCGCAGGCTTCGGGGCCGTTGCAGAAGACGCCGTCGTCGGGACAGCGCGTCCCGGGAGTCAGCGAATGATCGCAATCGTCGATTTCCTCGTTGCAATATTCCTCGCCGTTGCACCAGAGGCCGTCATCGGGACATTCCGGAATATTTTCGACATTGCATTGCCGGCTTTCCTCGTCGCAAATTTCCTCGCCGTTGCAATAGAGATTGTCGTAGCAGGGATCGCCCGCATGCTCGACGCATCCGCCGAGAACGCAGGTATCGAAACCATTGCAGTAAATGCCGTCATCGCACCGTTCACCGTCGGGCAGATCGGTGTCCGGCGGGCATTTGGGGCCGTCGCCCGGGCAAAATTCGCCGGCATCGCATTCGTGGGCCGCGTGCCGGCATTCGACCGTCACGGCCTGAAATTCATCGGTCGGGCATAAAAACGAATCGCCCGTGCAGACTTCCGCGATATCGCATTTGCCCGCGACCGGACGGCAGGTCTCGCCGACCGCCTGATAAAGATCGGCCGGGCAGGCTGCGCTGTCGCCGGCGCAGTATTCGACCAGATCGCATGGGCCCTGCAAATCGCGACAGATCTCGGTGGTCGCCTTGAACAAGTCCGCCGGACAGGTAATGCCGGTGCCGGTGCAGAATTCGGCGGCGTCGCATAGATCGGCTTCCGGACGGCATTCGGTCGTCTCGGACTGATAGCCGTCGGCCGGGCAGTCCGGGCTGTCGCCCGGACAGATTTCCTCCCGGTCGCAAATATCGGCGGCCGGGCGGCAAACCGTGGCGTCGTCGGTGTACACATCACCCGGACAATCGGGAGTATCGCCCGAACACGTTTCCGGCCGATCGCACAACCCTGCCGCCGGACGGCATTCATACCCTTCGGAGAAGTAAAGATCCGCCGGGCATTCCGTCGCGTCGCCGGGACAATATTCCACCTGGTCGCACAGGCCGACGGCGTCACGGCAGGGGTACGTGTCCGGCTGAAGCTCGTCGGCGGGACAATCGGGAAGCGCGCCGGTGCAATGATCCGCCACGTCGCACGATCCGACCGACGGTCGGCAAATCGTGGTGTCCGGTTCCAGTTGATCGGCCGGACAAGGCTTGCTGGTTCCATCGCAGAATTCGGCGGCATCGCAATCGCCGACGGACGGGCGACACTCGGTCGTCGTCGGCGCCACGGCATCGGTCGGGCAATTATTCGTCGCGCCGTCGCAGAATTCGCCGACATCGCACAGGTCGGTCGCCGGGCGGCATTCGGTGGTCGTCGGCTCCTTGGCATCGGCCGGACAAGCGGCCGCGTCGCCCGGGCAGTATTCGGTCCGGTCGCACAACCCGGCCGCATTGCGACAGGAAGTGCTGGCGTCCAGGAACAAATCGATTGGACAATCGGGACCGTCGCCGGGACAATTTTCCGCCACATCGCAGGGGCCGGCCACGTTCCGGCAGGTGGAGGACGTCGGCAAATAGCTGTCGCTTGGGCAGGTCTTGGTCGAACCGTCGCATAGCTCGGCGACATCGCAATCACCCGCCACTCCACGGCATTCGTGAGTGGAAGGATAAACCTGATCGGCCGGGCATGCCTTGGACGAACCGGTGCAAAGTTCCGGTTGGTCGCACAGGTCGGTGCCGGCGCGGCAAATGCTGGTGCTGGCCAGCAGCGCGTCCGCCGGGCAATTGGCGCCGCTTCCGGTGCAGTATTCGACGGCGTCGCACAAGTCGGTCGCCGCGCGACAGACCGTGGTGGAAGAATAGTAAGTGTTGGTCGGACAGGCGCCGCTCGCGCCGTCGCAAAATTCATCGAGATCGCAAATCCCGGTGGCGGCGCGGCACAAGTGCGTGGTCGGTAGCGGCGTGCAGGTGCCGTCCGCCGACGCGCCGAGCGTCGCGCTGCAAACCTGACAATCGGTGGCATCACTGCCGCCGCAGGCGGTATCGCAGCAAAAACCGTCGGCGCAATAGCCGCTGATGCAATCCGTGGCCGCCGTGCACGGCAGGCCGGTCGGCAGCCACCAGACCCGGCGCGCCAGCAGGCGCATCACCGAATCGACGTTCGCCTTGTGATACATGACGAGCGAATAGCCGCCGCCCGACGAAGCGACCGCCGGCTCGAGCTTGCTGCCCGTGTCGGTCGCAACGCCCGATCCGCCGGTCGGCAAAACGACGGCATTGGGGCTGACCCAGGCGGCATAGATGTCGGACTTGCCGGAGCGGTAATCCCCCCAGGCGACGACGCTGTTATAACCGTCGAAGGCCACGGCCGGGTTCTCCTGGACGCCGGTCGTCTGCACGACCACGAACCCGTTGCCGTCCAGCGCCGTTCCGCCGGAAGTGACGCGCCCGCCGTACAAGTCGCTGTCGGTGCCGCGGGTGTCCTGCCAGACCACGACAAAGTCGACTTCATTGTAGGTGGCGGCGGGAACCGTCTGGGCGCCGCTGGCGCCGCAAAGCACAATCCCACTGGCGTCCAACACACTGCCGGCCGCGCTGACGCGCGCGCCGTAGATGTCGTAATTGCCGCCGCGGATATCCTGCCAGGCGACGAAATACTGACTGCCGTCCGCCGCGACGGCCGGATATTCCTGGGCGCCGGCATTGGTAGTGATCGGAATGCCCGTCGCTTGCAATACCGTTCCCGATTGATTGAGCTGGGCGCCGTAAATGTCGTAGTTGGCGTTGCGCTGATCCTGCCAGGTCGCCAGATAAACGCCGCCGACTTCAGCCGCCGCCGGCCGCAGTTGATCGCCGACGGCGTCGGAAATCAGGATGCCGCTCGGATCCGCGACCGTGCCGTCGGTCGCCACGCGGGCGCCGTAAATGTCGTAAACCGCGCTCCGTTTGTCCTGCCAGACGACGAGAAAATAGGAACCGCCGAAAACGACCGTGGGGTATTCCTGGGTGTTGGTCGCCCGGGAAATGGCGATGCCGGCGGGATCCAACACCACGCCGGTGGCCGTCAGCCGCGCCCCGTAGATGTTGACGTCCTCGCCGTAGCGTTGATCGCGCCACACTGCCAGGTAGTTCGCGCCGTCGTACGCCAGGGCCGCCTGCTGCTCCTGGTTGGCCGGCCGCTTGGTCGAGAAAATGAAACCCTGGCTCGGATAAACGTCGCCGTCGGTGGAAACGATCGCGCCGTAAATATCGTAGTCGGTGGTCGAGGCGTTGCGGCGGTCGTGCCAGACGACCAGATACTGTTCCTCGGTCGAATCGTAGGCGACCGCCGGAATGTCCTGGACGTCAGTCGCGGTGGAAATCGCCAGGCCGGACGGATCGATGACCGTCCCACTGCCGGAAATCCGCGCGCCGTATATGTCGGCGTTCCCATTGCGCTGGTCTTTCCAGACCGCGAGATAATCGGACCCGCTGGTAGCGACCGCCGGGCTGCTCTGGTCTTCCGTCGTGGTCGCGATCGCCACTCCCGACGAATCGAGCACGTTGCCCGTCATGTTGACCCGCGACCCATAGATATCGTTATTGCCGCTGCGGGCGTCGCGCCACACGACGAAATAGTTGCTGCCGCCGAAGGCGACGTCCGGCGAATCCTGCGTATTGTCGGCGGTGGAGATCGGAATCCCCGAAGAGTCGATGACCACGGCCGACGGATTCACCCGCGCGCCGTAGATATCCTCGCCGGTGGTGGCGAAATTGCGGGTATCCTGCCAGACGACGAGGTAGTTGACGCCGTCGAAGGCGATCGCCGGGTATTTCTGGTTACCGCCGGCGGCGGCGATCACGAAACCCGAGGCGTCGAGGTTGACGCCGGCGGTCGTCACGCGGTTGCCGTAAATATCCGGATAGCTCACCCGGTTGTCGTGCCAGACCACCAGGTAATTGATGCCGTCGAACGCCGCGTCCGGCGCCTCCTGTTGGCCGCCCGCGACGCAAATCAGCAAGCCGCTCGTGTCGAGAACCGTTCCCGCGGAACTGACGCGCGCCCCGAACACGTCGGTCGTGCCGTAGCGCGAATCCTGCCAGACGACCAGGAAGTTGCTGCCGTCGGAGGTCACCGACGGATAGTATTGCGTGTTGGTCGCGTTGGTGATCGCGATGCCGTCGGGATCCAAAACCCCGCCGGCCGTGTTGACCCGCGTTCCGTAAATGTCGTAACCGGAAAAGGAATAGAGCCGCCGGTCATGCCACGCGACGAAATATTCGGAACCGTTGAACGCCACACCCGGCGAGTTCTGTTCCACTTCCAACGGCGGATAAACCGGGTTGTCGATGCTGAACTCCGGCGAAACCGTCGGATCGAGAACCGCCGGATAGGTCGATTCGGCCAACACCTCGGCCGGCACTGTCAACACGATCCGGCCGTGCTGAAAACGCGGCTCGACGATCGTTTCCCGCCCCGTCCCGTCGCGCCAAACGGCCAGGCTGTAGGCAACGCCCAGACCGCCGACTTCATCGAAGAAATGCAGGCCCGTTTCGCTCGCCCCGGCGAAGGTTTGTCCGGAGACGCGGACCTCCACCCGCAGGTCGCCCGATCCGGGCGGCGGCGTCGCAAACGACCAACTCTGTTCCAAACCTTCGGCCCGGTTGCTCAATCCCTCGGTGGCCGCGCCGCGCCGCAGGGCCAGACTCTGTTTTTCACCGTACTCGATTTTGTCCGCCGGCCCCCGTTCCGACCACTTGCCGCGTGAAACGCGAACGGTCTGCAAAACGAGCGGCGCGCCGAGCTGGTCGTCGGCCGGATTGTCCGCCTGAATGCCGGGCAAAAAGGTGATTTCACCTTCGGGCGTAACCCAGACGCCATAGGTCGTATGGCCTCCGACATAGGAATCTTCTTCCCAACGAAAGGCAAAATGTACCTGCTCGATAATTCCGGCGAGATCGAATGAAGGAGAGAGTTTCGGCCCGTCCAGCGGATTGGGCAGCGGCTCGGCGGCGCTGTCGTCGTCCGTCGCGCCGACGGTTTCGGCGACTTTTTCTTTTTCGTTTTCAGGGGTTACGCCGCACGATACCTGACCAAACGCCAGTCCGACGCCGGCCAGCAATAGAAAAAGAAGAATTGTCTTCCGCGGAATCAATTTCATCCAGTGATGCCCGCTCCTTCGCGCTCCTGCTATATCATCGGTCAAATCGGTTGTCTTCTCCATGGTTTATTGCAAAAAATAGTCCAAATTGCATCGTTTCGTATCGGCCCGTTTCAAAAGAGCGCCCGCCGACGACGAAAAACCTGAAAAATCATCGAATAGCCGATCGAAAAAAAATTCTTGTCTTGACACTCGATATTGCTTTGATCAAACTCGGAATCGCGGTTCGGTTAATCCAGCCATTATTCGCTGTCCTGTTCAGGCGGTGGGAATGGAGAATCAATCCATGCGTTCATTTGGAAAATTCTCGGTCATTTTATGCCTTTCGGCACTTCTCCTCCTCGGTTCGGGCGTCGGCAAAGCCATGGCTTCCTCGTCGCTGGACGGCGAATCCCTATCGTTGTTGGAATCGCCGGCGTTCGCGCAATCCGTCGAAGGCTTTGACGGCATGGCAAAGGTCGTGCGGATCGACAATCTGGCCCTCTTCATTCTGGAAGATGGCTTCGTTTGGGAGATCACCGATCTGACGGAGTTCGGCCTCGAGATTCGCCCTACCGCCAAAGTCAAAGAAGTAGTGGAAGCGATGCAGCCGGGCGATTATCTGGTCAGCCCCTGGACGAAGTCGCGTGAAATCCAGTATGTCGAAATCGGCGCCGAATCCATCTACCTTGAAACGTCGGTCCTCGACAAATATGACGAATCGGAAGACGCCAAGGGTCAGTTCGTCGGCGAATATGCCTGGCCGTATGAAATTCCCATCATGGATATCGAAGACCAGATCCTGATCGACACCGAGCTGGAAGGCGTCCCGGTCACGATCAAGGCCAACCACCTATACCTCGAAATGGCGGGCAACATTCTGTTCGGCTACAACTTCGACATCATTCCGCCCGACATTTATTACCTGCTCGTCGAATTCGATTCCTCGATGACGGTCATGATCGACTACATCGCGATGATCGGCGGCGCGATCAACTACAATTTCGACTTGCTCACCTTCAGTATCCCGGTGTACAGCGTCGGCTACGCGACGATCAACGTCGACGTGGCCTTGCCGACGCAATTGACGACCGACGGCCCGGTGTGCCTGGGCGGCGGTCTTTCGTTCACCTTCGGCTATTCGGTGGGCTTTGAAGCCCTGAGCGGCGAGTTCAATCCGATCTGGACGACCGACCCCGAGAATTTCACCAATCTCGATCCGAGCTACGGCGATCAGTCAAACGCGAACATCAAGACCACGGTCGATGTCGGAGTTTCGGCGACGGTGGGCATTCCCCAGTTGCTCGATCTGGTCGACGCGGCCTTCGACATCGGCATTTACGCCAACACGGTCGGCGTGAAGGATCCCTGCGGCTGGTCGCTCGATTCGGGTGTGACCGCCAACCTGGAAATCACGGAATTCACCGGCCTCATTTGCGGCCCGGGCGAATGCGACTGGCAGTTGTTCGACGCCTCGATCTATTCCGACAACGAAAGCTGCGACAACCTGACGGACAACTGCGAATGCAACGCCCAGGTCTGCCCGAGCGGCTGTTGCAGCGGCGACGATTGCCTGCCCGGAGACACCGACGCCGCCTGCGGCCAGACCGGCGACGCCTGCGTGACCTGCAGCGGCGACCAGCACTGCGTCAACGGGAACTGCGTCGCGGCCTGCGATGCCCAACTCTGCCCGGACGGCTGTTGCGACGGCACCACGTGCCACCCCGGTGACACGGACCTGCATTGCGGCACGGGCGGCGAGGCTTGTGCGCCGTGCACTGCCAATCAGCAATGCGAGAACCACATCTGCGAGCAGATGTGCGATTCGTTTTTATGCCCGATGGGTTGCTGCGACGGCAAGCAATGCATGCCGGGCGATGCCCACGACCTTTGCGGCACCGAAGGCGCGGAATGCAAGAAATGCGGCCCAAAACAACATTGCGAGGACGGCGCTTGCCTCCCGGGTGTCGACGATGACGACAACGACGACAATGACGATAACGATGATAACGACGACAACGACGATATCAATTTGAACGACGACGATTCGCCGGCGGATAAAGGCGACGACGACGCCAACGACTCCGGCGGCTGCGGCTGCTAGACGAGCGGCGAATGGTTCGACTGGCGTTGCCGGTATTTCCCTGTGGACGGCGGCCCGATTCCGCCGACCTGGAGCGGTAGATGAAGAAACGATTGATCCCAGCGGTTACCTTTTTCGCCGCGCTCGCGGCTGTTTTCTGCCTCCTTGCCTTCCCCGCCGAGGCGCCGGCCGCGCCGGATGGGAATTTTTCTTCCCTATCCGAATATGACGAAAGCAAGGCGTGCAATTTCTTCTCCTGCCCGTTCGGCTGCTGCGACGAACAGGACAATTGCCACACCGAATGGAGCGCCGAATACTGCGGTTATTACGGCGAAGATTGCGAAGCCTGCGAATATCCGACGCCCTACTGCTTCTTCGAAGTCGCTTACGCCCAATGCGTGGCGTGCAGCATCCTGACCTGCCCGTTCGGCTGCTGCGACGAGGAAGGCGGCTGCCACAGCGACGGCGATCCGGACTATTGCGGCTACTACGGCGAGGATTGCGAAACCTGCACCGTCCCGACGCCCTATTGCTTCAACGAGGGCGTCTACGCCCAATGCACCGAATGCAACGCCCTGACCTGCCCGCTGGGCTGCTGCGGCGATGACGGCTACTGCCACGAGGAGAACAACGCCCAGTATTGCGGCCTCGCCGGCGTTTCCTGCAGCACCTGCACCTCGCCGGAACCCAACTGCTTCGTCGGCCTTTGCGTCGGCTGCGACGCCATCACCTGCGCCACCGGTTGCTGTGACCCCGACAGCGTCTGTCACGACGACAACACCCCGGAATACTGCGGCATCGCCGGCACCGATTGCGGCACCTGCGAGGGCGACACCCCGAATTGCTACAACGGCTGGTGCGTCGGTTGCAGCGACGATTTCCCCTGCCCGGAAGGTTGCTGCGAGATGCGGACCAGCATCTGCCACCCGGGCACTTCCAATGAAGAGTGCGGCGTCGTCGGCGGCGAATGTTCGAACTGCGAAATCGACCAACTCTTCTGCCAGGCAGGCCAATGCGCCGTTTGCAACGCGGGCTCTTGCGGTAGCGGTTGTTGCGACACCAACGGTGCGTGCCGTCCGGGAACGGAAGACAACTTCTGCGGCACCGGCGCCACCGGATGCGTCAACTGCGCCTCCTCCGGCCAGGTCTGCGTCGACTTCACTTGCGTCTACCCCGGCGACGACGACACCACGGTCGACGACGACGACAACGACGACAACGACACCGTCACCTGCGGGCCGGACAATTGCCAGTTCGGCTGCTGCCAGGACGGCCAATGCTGGCCCGGCGACCTGGACGACAAATGCGGGATCGCCGCCGCCGCTTGCGTGGACTGCGAATCGGACGGCCTGGTCTGCCTGGATTATCAATGCACCGCGCCGGCCGACGACGACACCGCGCCGGTCGACGACGATAACGACGATAACGACGACAACGACGACAATTTCTTCGACGACGACAACGACGTCGACTCTTTGGCCGACGACGGCGGCAACGATAGCGGGAGTTGCGGCTGCTGAAAATCCAATCCCTTGGCAAAATAAGGGCGCGATCTTCCGCGCCCTTTCTCTTCCACCTTTTCAACAACTAGTTGGTCACCCGTGGATTACAAGAAAAGGGTAAATTGATGAGCAAACCGACGAGTCGGAGGCGGCCATGCGAAGCATGATAACCTCCGTTATCAAATGGATCCTGACGATGTTTTTACTGCTTTTGCCGATCGCCCTGGTCACCGCGACGGTCATCAAATCAATGAAATAACGGACCGGCCGTAGTCCGCATCAACTTCTTCGGACCGCCAACTCGGCGTGGGCGACGCGATAGAAGGAGAAGCCGCGCATCCGCCGCCCCGCCTCGCCCCAATAACGGGCGCGATAATCGTCGGCGCCCGCATCCGCGAGCAGCCGAAATCCGCGTTCGGCCAAAAACGCCGGCATTTTTTCCGGAACCATCCCCCAGACCCAAGGTTCGCCATCGCCCGCGACCTGCTCCTTCGAAATGTGCGCGCCTTCGAACGGCACGGAACCGTCGAGCAGGCCGCCGTGAAGGTAGGTAAACACCAGGCGGCTGCCGGGTTCGCAGACCGCGGCCAGGGTGCGCAGCGTCGCATCCACGCCGGCTTCGCCCAGGTAATGCGTCACCCCCTCCCACAAGACGAACGAAGGCTTGCCCGGCGTCAGGCCGGCGGTTTGCAACACTTCGCGCAAATCCTGCCGCTTCAAATCGGCCTCATGAAAGGTCACCGTGGCCGGGACCGCTTGCCCGATCCGCGCCAATCGCTCCCGCTTCAGCGCCTGGGTGGCGGGATGATCCACCTCGACGACCCGGCAAGCGGCGAGTTCCGCCAGGCGAAAGGCCCGGCAGTCGAAGCCGGCGCCGAGGATGATCACCTGCCGGATTCCTTCGCCGACCGCGGCGCGCAACAGATCGTCGATCAACCGGGTGCGCGCGATGCCCGAGGTCATCGCTCCGGGCCAGCGCCGATCGACGTACGCGCGCACCACCGGCCCGGCCAACGGCAGCCCGGAAAATCGGACGATCCGCTGCAACTTCGCCGACAGGAAGAGGATCGCGTAGGAATCGTCGAACAGCCGGACCGCGGCCGGACGCCGGATCGCTTCCAGGGCGCGGAAGGCCGCGGCGTACTCGGCGGTGTGACTGGCTTGATTATCCAGCATCCCTTCCACCTCCCCGCAGTGTTGGCGTTCAGCGGCAGCTTAGCACACCCGGCGAAACAACCGTCAAGCATCCGGCGGGCGAGTCCGGCGTCGGCGAAAGGCCGCCGCCTTCGGTTGACAAGGCTCTCCGGATCGAGGATTATTGATTGGGCGGCCGGTTAATTTCATCCCCGAGGAACGACATCATGAACACCAAGGAAAAGATTCTGCTCACGGCGGACGAACTGTTTGCGCGCGTCGGTTACGATGCGACTTCCACGCGCGAGATCGCCGAACAGAGCGGCGTCAACAAGGCGTTGATTCACTATCATTTCAAAAACAAGGAAGCGTTGCTCGGCAGCGTGCTGGAGATGTACTACACGCGGCTCGGCGCCATGTTGGCGCAAACGATTGGCGTTTCGGGGACCTTCCGCGAAAAAATGACGGCGCTGGTCTCGGCCTACCTGGAGTTCCTCAACCAGAACCGCAATTTCAGCCGCATCGTCCAGCATGAAATGTCCGGCGGCGCCAACCTCGGCCTGATCCGCGACCGCATGCGGCCGTTTTTCCGCCTGGGCCGCCGCATGCTGGAGGCCGAATATCCGGCCACGCGCCAGGGGCCGCTGGCTGCCGAGCAATTGCTGCTCAGCTTCTTCGGCCTGATCGTCAGCTATTTTTCCTACGCCGAGGTCGTCGGCGACCTGCTGGGCAAAGATCCGTTGTCGCCGGCCGCATTGCGACGCCGGCGCGAGCATGTGCTGGCCGTCATGAACACTTTGATCGCCGCCGTCGAGGCGTCGAAACATGAGGAACGTGGTGGCTGATCCAAGTCGATCCCCGGTCGCATGCGACGCCGATCCCGGCGATCGCCTCGCGCGGTTGCGGCTTCGCTACCAGACGGAAACGCCGGTCATTTCCATCGAGCGGGCCCGCTATTACACCGCCAGTTGGTTCGCCCCCGAAAACCAGGCCAAACCGTTGCCGATCCGCGTCGCGCTGGCGATGCTCCACGTCTACCGCCACTTGAATCTGTACATCGACGCCGACGACCGGATCGCCGGTCATTGGACCGAAAATTTCCTGGGCGTGCCGATTCCGATCGAGCGCGGCGAGTACAACCGCGTCCTGGCCGCCGAACTGACCACCGCCACCCTCGCGGCCTTCCGGGCGAAGAGCGCGACCAAGGGCATCGCCTATCTCGCCCGCCGCCGGTCCTGGCGCGAGTTTCTGCACAACCAACGAATCACCCGCGCCGCCGGCACGCCGCCCTTGAACCTGAGCCTCAAAACGATGGCCGAGCGCGAGATCAATCCTTACACGATCGATCCGGCCGACCGCGAGATTTTGCTGAAGCAATTGCTGCCGGCCTGGGAAGGCCGGACGTTGGCCGATCATCTCGAAACCGCGCTGGCCGCGGCGGGACTGTATTCCGGCGAAATGCACGATTTCGTCACCGCGATGCCGGGCAGCACGTCGCGGCAGGTGCTCTGGCTGTCGACCTGCGCGACGGTCGCCACGATTCAAGGGCACGTGGTGCTGGATTACGACCGTGTGTTGCACCACGGGTTGTGTGGCCTTCGCGACGAGGTCGCCCGGCGCCTGGCGGCCGCCGACGATGACGAGCAGCGGGATTTTCTGACCGCGGCCCAACTGGCCTTGGAGGGCGTCACGCTCTTCGCGCAGCGGTTGGCGGCGCGCCTCGAACAAGCGGCGAAGGCGGCGGCCGATCCCGGGCGGCAAACCGAACTGGCGGAGCTGGCGCGCCTCTGCGCCCGCGTTCCCGAGCATCCGGCGCGCACCTTTCGCGAGGCGGTGCAGTCCTTGTGGACGATCAAGACGGCCGTCGAGATCGCCCAGCCGATCAACCTGCATTGTTTCGGGCGGCTGGATCAGTCGCTGCAACCGTATTATCACCGCGATCGTCGCGCCGGGCGCCTGACGCGCGACGAAGCGGTCGAGTTGCTGGCGGAACTACAGCTCAAGATCATGGCGCAGAACATCCGCCCCGAGAGCAATATCCTCGGCAATTTTTACCAGCGCTACCTCGGCTCGGCGCCGGTGACCGTCGGCGGCAAACGCCGGGACGGCCGCGACGGCACCAACGACACGACCTACCTGTTCATCGAGGCGGCCCGCCGTTCGAAGGCGGTGACGAACCTTTCGATCCGCGTCCACCCGGGCACGCCGGACGAATTGTTCCAGGCCGCCGCCGCGGGCCTTGCCGACGGTACGTCGTCCTTCTCGTTCTTCAACGACGAAGTGATGATCCCGGCGATGCGACAACGCGGCTTCGCCCTTCGCGACGCGCGCGATTACGCCATCATGGGCTGCGTCGAGGCGACCTGCCCGGGCAAGACCGGCAGCATGAGCGCCAACGGCCTGCAATTGTGCCGCCTATTGGACATCACGTTGCGCAACGGCGATTCCAAAATCCTCGCCGGCACGATCCACGGCGACGGACTGCCGACCGGCGGCGCCGGCCGCTTCGCCGACTTCGACGAACTGCTCGCCGCGTTCCTGCGGCAAGGCCGCTACTTCATCGAAAAAATCGCCGTCGGGTCGAACCTTCGCGATCGGCTGCACGCCGAGCGGCTGCCGGCGCCGTTGATTTCGGTTTTCATCGACGGTTGCGTGGAATCGGGAAAGGACGTCACCCGCGGCGGCGCGCGCTACGATTTGAGCGGGATCTCGATGATCAATTCGATCGCCAATCTGGTCGATTCGCTGTACGTCATAAAAAAATTGGTTTTCGAGCGGCGCCGGCTGTCCCTGCCCGAACTCGTCGCGGCGGTGGACGACAATTTTCAAGGGCACGAGGCGTTGGCGGCCGAGATCGCCGCGCTGCCCGGCATGTGGGGCAACGGCGATCCCGAAACCGACGAACTGGCCCGCTACGTGATGGCCGGCCTGTTCGCCGAAACCTACCACCACCGGTCGTTTAAAAACGCGCCTTTCGTGGTCTATCTGATCAGCATGATCACCCACACCGTCGAGGGCCGCCTTTCACCGGCCACGCCCGACGGACGTCGCGCCGCCACTCCCTTCGCGGCCAGCGCCAATCCGTACAACGTCGAGCACGCGGGCATCACCGGCGTTTTGCGCTCGGTGGCGTCGCTGCCTTACCGCGATGTGCTCGGGGCGGCGGTCAACGTGAAATTCCACCCCAGCGCCATCGGTAAAAATCGCCTCACGCGGGATAAATGGATCCATTTGATCCGCGCCTACTTCGGCCTCGGCGGTCTGCAGATCCAGCCGACGGTCGCCGACGCGGCGATGCTGCGCGACGCGCAAATCCATCCGGAAAATCACCGCGACCTGATCGTCAAGGTCGGCGGTTACAGCACCTATTTCGTCGACCTGGGACGGGAGATCCAAGCCGAGGTGATCGCCCGGACCCAGCACGACTGACCGCCGCGGAGCGACAACGATGAAAGTTCTGGTCACCGGCGCCGACGGCATGCTCGGCAGCTACCTGGTCCGCGAACTGCTGGCGCGGCGCCATGCCGTGCGTGCCTTCGTGCAGCCGGGCAGCGCCTCGCCGACCCTCGACGGATTGCCGCTCGAACGGGTCGCCGGCGATTTGCGCGCCGACCGGGATGTCGACGGCGCGGTCGCCGGCTGCGATGCCGTTTGCCATTGCGCCGCGGTGATCGACCTCAACGCCGCGCCGGCGCTGATCCGCGAGGTCAACCTCGAAGGGACCCGACGACTGGTCAGGGCCGCCCGGACCAACCGGGTGCGCCGTTTCGTTTTCGTCAGTTCCGCCAGCGCCTTCCAATTCGGCACCCCCGACGATCCCGCCGAAACCTGCGGCGACTTCCCGGAAGTTTATCGGGGCGTCGCGTACGCCGAATCCAAGCGGGCCGCAACCGACCTGGTGCGGGCCGCCGTCCGCGAACACGGCCTGAACGCCGTCGTCGTGGCGCCGACCTTCATGATCGGCGGATTCAACTGCCGCCCCGGATCGAGCGACCTGTTGCGCGCCTTTGCCGCGGGGCGGCTGCGCGTCTCCTCGCCCGGCGGCCGGAATTTCGTTTTCGCCGGCGACGCGGCGGTCGCGACCGCCAACGCGCTGCAACAAGGCGAGATCGGCGAAGCCTATCTGCTGGCCGGGGAAAACCTCACCTATACGCAATTTCTGACCCTCGCCGCGGTCCCGGCGCGCCGGCGTCCCCCGCTGTTCACCCTGCCCGGCGCCCTGGTGCTCGCGGCGGGAACCGTTTGCACCTGGAGCGAAAAAATCACCGGCCGAAAATTGAAGCTCAACGCCCAACTGGCGCGCTTGTCGCTGTCGTTTCCGTGTTACCGCGCCACCCGCGCGATCCGCGACCTCGATCTGCCGCAAACGCCGATCCGCGCGGCGATCGAGGAATCGTTGGCGGGCCTGCGCGCCTACGGCTTGTTGCCGGGAGAAAAACCATGACCCGTTTCCGCAACCAAGTGGCCCTGATCACCGGCGGCAGCCGGGGAGTGGGTCTGGCCACCGCTCGCGCCCTGCTGGCGCGCGGCGCGAAGGTCGTCATCACCGCACGGGGCGAAGAGCGCCTGCGGCGTTCGCACCGCGAATTGGCCACGCTCGGCGAAGTGGCCTCGTGCGCCGGCGATATCGCCGACTGGAACGACGCCGGCCGGATGGTGGAAACGGTGCTGGCGAACTTCGGCCGGCTCGACATCCTGATCAACAACGCCGGGGTCTCGATGCGCGGCGACCTGGTCGATCTGGCGCCCGCGGTCTGCCGCCGGGTCGTGGACACGAACCTGCTGGGCAGCATCTACGTGACCCGCGCCGCTTTGGCGCACCTGGTCGAATCGCGCGGCCAGGTCGTTTTCATCTCGAGCATCGCGGGGCTGTTCGGCTTGCCGGGCGCCTCCGTCTACAGCGCGACCAAGGCGGCGCTCACGGCGTTCGCCGAATCGTTGCGCCTGGAACTGGCCGGCGCCGGCGTGCACGCGGGCGTCGTGTATCTCGGCTACACCGAGCACGACCCGGAGAAGCGCATTCTGGCGGCCGACGGGTCGCCGGTGCCGCCCGACCGGCCCGCGCACCACAGCCAGGCCCACGCCGCCGAGTTGATCCTGAAAATGATCGAAAAACGCCGCAATCGGCTGATCATGACGCCCGTCGGCGCGCTCGGCTATTTGGCGCATCGCCTGTCGCCCGACGCGGTGGAATCGGCGATTCGGCTGGCCAAGGACGGCGATTGGGAAATTTACCGGCGGTTTTCTTGATCCGCTCACGATCCGGGAGGGAAAATTCATGAGCTTTGTCAAAACGCAAGCGGAACTCGATCGCTACTACGGCCTCGGCGTCCGGCGCTTTACCGGCGCCCAAATGATGGGAGTGATGTTTCAGACCCGGCCCGAAATCGTCGTCGGGTTGCTGCCCCCGCCGCTGGCGCCGACCGATTCGCCCGACGGGCTGATCTTCATCGCCCAGTACCCCGAAACGAACCTCGGGCCGGGCTATCGCGAGGCCGCGCTCTACCTCAAGTGCCAGTATCGCGGCGAGGCGGGCACCTACTGCCTGTCGATGCCGATCACCGCCGAGGCGCGGATGCACAACGGCCGCGACATTTTCGGCCTGCCGAAAAAATTGGCCGACATTCACTTCGCGCGCGAAGGCGACCAGGTGCACGGCTACGTCGAGCGGGCCGGCGTGCGGTTCGTGGAAATCAGCCTCAAGCTGCTGGGCAATCTGCCCAACGCGCCCGAAACCGGGCCGACCTTTTTGTTCAAGGCGATGCCGCGGATCGATTTGCAGCCGGGTTTCGACGGGCCGGTGTTTCTGGCCAAACAGCGCACGCTCGTCGCGGCCCGGCAATTCGAAATCGGCGTCCCGGAGATCGTCCTGCGGCCGTCGCCGACCGATCCGTGGGCGGAGGTGGAAATCGTCACGATCATGGCCGGTTTCTGCATGGTCGCGGACAACACGATGTTGCCGGGGGAGATTCTCGGCGAAGTCGATGCCGCCGCCTTTCTGCCCCACTATTTCAAAATGACCGACTTCGCGACCGGCGACTGAAAAAGGAGCAGCCGATGATTGATTTCACGCCCGACCCCATGCAGCAACAGTTGATCGAAACCGCCCGGAAATTCGGCCGCGACCACGTCGCCCCGGCCGAGATCGCGCTGGACAAGATCGGCGACCCGAAGGAGACGTTCGCGGCGGACGCCTACTGGAGCGTGTTGGCGCAGGCCTGCGAACTCGGCTTTCACAAAATGGGCATCATGGAGGAATACGGCGGCCTCGGGCTCGACGCGCAGTCGATCGGCCTGGTGTGGGAGGAACTGGCGTTTCACGGCGCCGGGTTCACCGCGTCGCTGATCGCCAGTTCGGTGGCGCAGCAATTGATCACGGTGATGGCCTCGCACAACAAGGAATTGATCGACCAATATGTACTGCCTTTCTGCGCCGACCGGACCGGCCGCAAATTCAGCGCCTGGGGCAGCAGCGAGCCGAACGTCGGCTCGGACGGCAAGAACTACTACGACCCCAACGTCCGCCATCACACGACCGCGGTCAAAAAGGACGGCGGTTGGTCGATCAGCGGCACCAAGTCCGATTTCGTCTCCAACGCGGGCATCGCCGACGTGTTCGTCATTTTCGCCAACGTCGACCCGGCGCTGGGCATTCGCGGCTCGGGCGCGTTCATCGTGCCGGCCGACGCGCCGGGCGTGCAGCGCGGCCTGCCGATCGACAAGCTCGGCCTGCGCGTCCTCAACCAGGCGGCGCTCTACTTCGAGGACGTCTGGATTCCGGAAGGCAACATGATCTTCCCGCCGGGCGAAGGCTTCCCGATGCTGCACCAGATGATCATCACCGTCGGCAGCCTGGCGGTCGGCTACCTGGCCGTCGGCCTGATGCGCGCCGCGTACCAGGAGGCGCTGGAGTATTCGAAAGTGCGCGTCCAGTGGGGCAAGCCGATCTTCGAGCACCAATTGGTCGCTCGGAAACTGTTCGAATGCTACCAGACGATCGAGGCGGCGCGCGCCCTCTTGTGGAAAGCCAGTTGGCTGGCCCGGACCCGTTTTCCGGGCGATCTGAAAGCCTCGCTGGCCGGCCGGATCTTCGCGACCGACAACGCGATCCGGCACACCGCCGAGATGGTGCAGGTGCTGGGCGGTTACGGCATCTCGAAGGAGTACAAGCTGGAAAAATACCTGCGCGACGCGAAGCTGCTCCAGATCATGGACGGCACGAACGAAACCCTGATGATGAAGGCGGCCGCGCAACTCTGAGCGGCCGGCCGCGCGGCGAAGGAAACCATTCATGGACCTGATGGTGCTGCTGGGCTTTGGCGCGGGCATGATCGGCGCCCTGCTGCTCAACGTGGGCAAAGGCGTCCAGAAGCAGAAGGTCCGGGTGTTTCTGCAGGGCCGGCGGATGTTCGCGCCGCCGCATCGGCGCGACCTGGGCATCTGGCTGATCGGCCTGGCGATGACCGGCAGCGCGATGTTCTTCTTTCCGGTCGGCGTGGCGCTCTCCAACCGCCCTTCGGTGATTTCCGCGATGACCGGCATCGGCCTGATCGGCCTGCTGGTCTATGCCGTCGCGGCGATCGGCGAAAAAATCGGCCGGGCCGACGCGCTCGGCGTCGCTTTGATCGTGATCGGCACCTCGGCGCTCGGCTACGTCGGCTCGTCCCGCGAAGCCGTCGACCGCCGCTTTCACGACCCGACCCTCTGGCTGGTCCTCGGATCGATCCTGCTGGTACTGATCGCGCTCTGCGCCGGCGCCTGGCGCCGCCGCTGGCAACGCCTGCACGGCATCGCCTTCGGCGCGCTGGCCGGGCTTTTGATCGGCGGGGGCATTTTTCTGGCGCATGCCGCCCGCGTCCGCGCCGGGATCTCCTTCGGCGATCAACTGCGGACGCCCTACCTGTACGTCGCGTTCGTTTTCGCGTTGGCGGCGACGCTGGCGTCGCAACTGGGCTTCCTGCGCGGCCGGGCGCTGGAGGTGGTTCCCGCGGTCAATTCGGCGACCATGCTCGTTCCGCTGGGGTTGGAAATCGCGGTGTACGGCGCGCGGCCCGATCCGCTCGAACTGGCGTTGACCGGAGTGATTCTGATCGGCGTTTTGCTGCTTTCGCTGGGCGCGGCGGCGGCGAATTTCCGAGCGCCGGCGGCGAGCGGCTAACGCAGGATCAAGGCCAGGCCCGAGACGCAAAGCAGCAGGTAGACCGCGATCCGGAAAATCCGCTCGGGCAATTTTTCATGCAGGTATTCGGCGATGAAGATCGACAGCACGACCACCGGAATCAGCGCCGCGATGGTGCGCACCGTTTGGCCGGTGATCCGCCCGAAGGCGAGGTGCACGATCATCAGGATGAGGTTCAGCACCACCCACAATCCCGACAGTGTCGCGCGGAATTCCCCCTTGCCTTGGATGTTGCGGCCGCCCCAGTAGGCGATCAGCGGCCCGCCCGACGCCCAGAGCCCTTGCGCGAAACCGCCGATGCACAAGACCAGAGCGCTTCGCGGCCCGGTCAGTTCGCCGCGGTTCCGGCCGCCGTCGCCGCGCCGCATCAGCGCCAGTTCCCAGAGTGAAATGCCCACGACGAACAGCCCCAGCGCCCAGCTCAGGTTCTGCGTCTGCATGGTCAGAAAAACCGTCAACCCGACCGGCAGGCCGACGCACGTCCACGGCAAAATCCGCTTTAGCAGCATGTCCTTCTGAATCAGCCGGCGGTGCCGCACCGCCAGGTAGCCGAGCGCCACGAGGTTGCACGGGACGAGGACGGGCACCACGAAATCGATCGGCAGAAAAAACGCCGCGAACGTCGCGCCGATCAGCGACGAGCCGAAACCGATGCTGGTCCCGACCGTGTACGAAAACAGTACGATCGCGCCCAGCAGGATCATCGATCCGGTCATGAAATGCCGTCCTTAGATAGGGAAAATTTGTTGAAGTGTATCATGTCGCCGGGAAGTGGCAACCAAAAGAGCAGATTCCCAATAATTATTTCGAGCCGCTTGTTGGTCCTGCTTGTCCGCCAACTAACTTCTATTCGCCTTCGCTGACCAAATTGACCTTCCGCCCCAAGGCCCCTATTCTTTTCGGCGAATCTAGGCGCATTGGTGAGGAGCAACTCTTGTCCGGTTCGATCGGCAATGGCTTTTCGCTGGCCCGGCGACTCGGCGGGGTCTGGTTCGCGCGACAATTCGGGCGCGCGCCGGCCGGCCTGCCGATTCTGGACCTCTATCTGACCAATCGGTGCAACCTGCATTGCCGCCCGTGCGGCGCGCGCTTCCTGCCGCCGCCGCAATCCGGGGCTGCGGAACTGAGCACCGCCGAATGGAAAGCCGTCCTCGATTCCGCCGCCCGCCTGCATTGCTCGCTGGTCAGCCTTTCGGGCGGCGAACCGCTGCTGCGGCCGGACCTCGCCGAGATCATCCGTCACGGCGACTCGTTGGGAATGTCGATGCACATTTCCAGCAACGGGCACCTGCTGGACGAACCAACGGTCGCCGACTTGCGCGCCAGCGGCCTGCGGTCGATCCAGATTTCGCTGCACGGCCCCACGCCGGCGATTCACGACGCCATCAGCGGCGCGGGCAGCTTCGAAAAAGCGGTGCATGCGATCGCCCTGCTGCGCCGGATCGCGCCCGAAATACCGATCGGCGTGAATTGCACGCTGATCCCGGAACTGCCCCACCCCTTCGCGGAGATGGTCCCGTTCGTCAAAAGCCTGGGCGTTCGGCAGTTCAAAATCACCCCGGCTTACGGAAACCTGCTGCATCGCGCCCTCCCCGCGGCGTCCCGCCCCGGCCTGATCTACGACGAGCAAAAGATGCGCGACCTGTGGCCGGAGATCGAACGGTTGCGGCGCGCTTTGAACGAGCATGGGCTGTTCGGTTCCTCGCGCGCCTATGCGCGGCTGATCGGCGGCCGGTCGCCCGGCCCCCGCGGGCGTTATTGTTACGCCGCTTACGCGCTGTGCGCCGTCGATCCCTACGGCGTGGCCGGGGCTTGCCTCGATCTGCCGGGGACGATCTCGGTGCGCGAGCGGCCGCTGGAGGAGATCTGGCGCGGCCCCGAGTTCGCCCGCCTGCGCAACGACGTGCGCCGCTGCCGCCTCGCCTGCTGGGATTGCACGACGATGGAAGTCAGCCTGCGTTTCCGCGCCCGCCATCTGCTCGGCGATCTCGCCCAGAACGTCCGCGACTTGCGGCATTATGTCGGGTGACGGCCGATCCGGGTATAATGGCCCCGATCCATTTTTCACGAAGCGAGCCGCGGATGAATCGCGAGGACAAAATCCTGCTGATCAACTGCCCTTTCGGGTTCTACGGATCCCCGGATCTGGGCCTGGCGCGGGTCGCCTCGTTTCTGAAAAACCACGGCGTCGAGGTGGCCGTTCGCGATCTGAACCTCGAGCTGTACGAGGAATCGGGCCGTCCCGAACTTTGGAATCGGCGCTATCACTATTCCAACCCGGAACGCTTCGCCGCCGAATTTCCGCGCTTCGAGAGTTTTTTCCGGCGCACCTGCGCGGCGATCCTCGCCACGGGCTATCGCCTGTTCGGCTTCAACGTCCACCTGTTCAACCTGTTGTACGTCAATCGCCTGGCGGCGGAACTCGACCGCAACCTCGGCGCCAAAATCATCCTGGGCGGCGGCGCGGTCGCGCTCGCCGACACGCGCGAGCGGCTTTACCGGTCGTGCAATGTCTCCCTCGTGAAGGGCCGCGGCGAGAGTGTGTTGCGCGCCCTGCTGGCGGATCGGGCGCGCGGCAAGCTGCGGCCGCTGTATCGCGATGACGATCCGGGAAGCGACCCGGAAGCCGACTTCGTCACCGCATTCGACGCGTTCGATCTCGACCGTTATCCGGGCCGCAACTACCCGCTGATCTTCACCGAAGGATGCAACCGCCGTTGCGTCTATTGCAGCGAACCGTTCTACAAAGCGCCGTGCCGGGCGCGCGACGCGGCAATGGTGCGGCGGGAAATCGAAGCGGCTTTGGCGCGCCGGCCCGACACCTTCTTTGAATTTCACGATCTGGCCATCAATCTTT
The DNA here is from genome assembly GCA_012517325.1 of Myxococcales bacterium. NCBI lineage: Bacteria > Pseudomonadati > Myxococcota > Myxococcia > Myxococcales > Myxococcales bacterium. The sequence continues at coordinate 85,136 of JAAYVF010000007.1, forward strand.
TCCCGGATTCGCTCCTGGCCCTCTGCCGCGAATTGAGCGACCGGGACTGGCAACCTCGCTGGTGCGCGAACGCCATCCCCGACCGTTTTTTCACGACGGAACACTGCGCGCGGCTCGCCCGCGGCGGGTGTGTCTACCTGCGCTTCGGCCTGGAAAGCGGCTCGCCCGAAACCGTCCGCCGGATGAGAAAAGCATTTCAACTGGACGACGCGCGCACCGCCCTGCGCCGCTGCGCGGCAAGCGGCATCAAGACCGGCGTCAACCTCATCGTCGGCTTTCCCGGCGAAACCGAGGCGGACTTCGCGCAAACTCTCGCTTTTCTCAAAGAGAACAAGGATTCGATCGGCCTCGTCGACAACCTCTTCACCTGCTACATCACCGGCGGCTCGGACTTGGAGCACCGGGCCGTGGAATGGGGTATTGTCCGCCCAGAAAACGATCCTTGGTATCGCTGGTACACGGTCGATCCGCCCAACGACTTTGCCTTGCGACGGGCGCGCCAGGAACGGCTGCTCGCGTTTTGCCGGGCCGAGGGTATCGCCGTCGGCACGCCCGACGCGGAGTTGAACACGCAACTGATGGATTGGCGGGAAGCCGAGGCGGCGGAACCTTCGCCGGCGATTTCACCGGCCGATCGCCGGTCCGCGATCATGGAACTGGCGCGGAACGACGAGGCGTCGGCCGATCCGGTCCCCGATTGGGACGCGCCTTGGCCGGACAATATGGCGGTCGTCAATTATACCAAGGGATTTCTGCTCCCCGAGTTGTGTCCGCCGGGCGAAGCCGTTTCGTCCGCGCGGCGGCCGATTCCCGCGGTTTTGGACGAGATCGCAGCCGCGCTGGCCCACGGCATCAGGCATTTCTATTTTTCGGACGAAGCGATCAATCAGGATCTGCCCGCGCTGGCGGGCTTGTGCGAGCACTTGATCGCCCGGCGTTGGGATTTGCGCTGGTGGGCGCGGCTGGCGGCGCGGGAGGCGCAAGACGGTCGCTTGTTCGCGCTTCTGCGGCGCGCGGGATGCGTCGGCGTGGATTATTTATTCACGCCCGCCGCCGGTCGCGACGATCCGCCGGGGTTTGCACCTCCAGATGTTGAAACGGCCGCGCGGCAGATAAGGGATCTGAGCGATGCCGGGTTGTGGGTCGTCTGGCGAACGACCGCCGATCCCGCCGGACTCAAGAGCCTGGGCGCCGAAGCGGACCTCGTCGTGATGGAACGCGCGGCGTCGGAAGACGCGCCACGCCTGCTGTATGAGCCGAGCGACCGCGCGATCATCAATCGAGTGGTGACGCAACCGCGCCGCCGGCCGCAGTTGATCGTCGAAGCGGCAAACGGCCGTTTGCATTTTTACCGCGATGGAACCGCGCTGCTGGGACCGGCCGGCTTCTTCCTTGACTGGGACCTCGCCGGACAACGCTATTTATCCTTCGATGCCGCATGGAAACCCGCGCCCGATTTAACCCTGCGGACGGAATCTCCCGCCAGTTTCGAATTTCGCCTGACGCTTCATTTTGCAAACGATGAATTGCTCCTCGAACTGCGTGGCGCGGCAAAAATGGAAACGGTTTTAACGCGTCTGAAAATCAACTTGCTTTTCAATCCCGCCACCCTGCGCTGCCTGCAATCCGGGCCCGATGATTTCCCGCTGAAAAATTTCCGGGATGCCGCCGCCGACTGGCATCCGGTCGGGCCGCTGGACAGGAACGGCCGTCCGGCGTTATCCGAAAATTTTCAATGGAACGCGCCATGCCGGTGGTCGTTGGTTCACGAGCCGACCGCGACGCGCGCCGATTTTTCCATGGAGTCGCCGGGCTGGAAACCGGTGGCGCAGGCGCGATGCCGCCCCGGCGCCGCCGTCTGTTTCTACCGTGACGACCGCCTGACGATCGGTCCGGTTCCGCAAGTTTTGGGGAGGTTGAAAATCGCCGCCCGCGATGCCCGAACCGGCGCGACGTTACCGGTTCGTTTGACGGATTTCGCGCGCCGCAACTGGAATTCTCCCCGTAGCGGACTTTTCGATTAGCCCCGCCGCCGCGCGCGCCGAAAATCGCCCGACGATTATCCACTACGGCGGATATCAATAAAAAGCCTGAAAGGAGACTCGCCGCGCGATGAAAAGGCCTCGCGCCGATGGTCTTTCGATCGTTGACAAGCATCGGGATTGTGAGAGAATCGCGGCGATTTGAAAAGCTCAAACGCCAACGGTCTGCTGGTCGCTATTCTCATCGCGGCTGTTTTATCGGTCGGGTGTATCATTCTCATCCATAATCATTATCTGGAATTGGGCCAGCGATTCGATCGCGCCTGCCCCATTTGTCAAATCCTGCTGGGTTTCATCGCTTTGATCGCGGTGGGATGGTCCCTTCTGGTTCGGCCGTTATTTTCACGGGTATTGAGATCCGATCGACGCCCTGAAACCCCGTTTCATTTTCCTTTCTTAAGCCAGCCGCGCGCGCCTCCTTCACTTTTATTTTTCAAAGCCGGTTTTTAATGTAAAATTCAAGAAGAAAAAGGAGGACCAACCGATGAATAAATCGTTAGCGTTTCTTTTCTGCGCCTTATTTATCATGGTCATCGCGCTGTTGACCGGCGCCTGCGCCGACAATGATGATGACGACTCGGCCGACCAAAACCCGTCGGAAGACGATACCGCGGACGACGATTCGAACGATGACGACATTTCCGATGACGATGCGTCGGACGATGATGCCGGCGATGACGACTCCGGCGACGACGATTCCGGCGACGACGATTCCGGCGACGACGATTCCGGCGACGACGATTCCGGCGACGACGATTCCGGCGACGACGATTCGAGCCCGGGCGACTACTGGGAACCCTCAACGGTCGTGCCGATCGGTGTTTATCCGGAAATTCGCGGCCTGATGGTCGAACGGGGCATCATCCACATCCATTCCGTTTACTCGCACGACGCCTGCGACAACAACCCCATGCCGGGCGGGCAGCCCAATGAAAAATGTCTGGCCGAGCTTCGCGAGGCCATGTGCACAACCAACCAGCAGTATATCATGCTGACCGACCATGCCTCGATCTTTGCCGACAACGAATTCCCCGATGTCCTTTTGTACCGCCCGGACGAAGGCGATGAACTCGTCTATGACGACGACGATCCCATTGCCAACATCATTTCCTGCCCGGACGGCAACAAAACGATTTTGATGGCCGGCAGCGAAAACGATCTCATGCCGCTTCATTTGCACCGCGCGCCGGGAGATACCCCCGAAGAACGCCACGCCGTGTTGGGAGCGAAAGACGAGGCGGCGGTCGAATTGCTCAAGACTTTCGGCGCCCAGTTGATCGTGAATCATTCCGAACTATGGACCACCGAGGAACTCGCCGCGCTGAGCATTGACGGCATCGAACTATACAACCTGCACGCCAACCTGGGCACCGAAACATGGCCCATCGTCGAAACGGTGCTCAAAGTGCTGCCGTACCTTTTCCCTCGCGACGAGGCGGGGCATTGCGACCTCCTGCTCATGAGCTTCTTCGAGGAAAACGCGACCGACCTCGCCCACTTCGACAAACTGCTGGCCCTGCGCCGTCAAGTGGGCGTTCTGGCCACCGACGTTCATCGCAACTCCATTCCGTTCCCGCTTTGGGACGGCGACCGCGGCGATAGTTACCGGCGTCTGATGCGCTGGTTCGCCAATTACATCCTGGTGGAAAATCACGAGGTGCCGGACATCGAGGAAGCGCTCGCCAAGGGGCGGATGTACGGCGCGTTCCAGTTGTTCGGCGAGCCGGTGGGCTTCGATTTCTATGCCCAGACCGCGAAAAGCGTGGCGGAAATGGGCGACGAGATCGCGCTTGACGACGATCCGGTGCTGCATGTCGAGATCCCGACCTTCTACAACATGGACCCCACCCTGCCCGCGCCGGAGTTTTCCGCGCGGATCATTCAGGCGGGGGCCGACGGCGGCACGGTCGTGGCCGAAAGTGACGGCGACCCGATTGATTACCAGGTAACCGAATCCGGCGCCTATCGCGTCGAGGTACACGTGGTTCCCAACCATCTCCTGAAATGGCTGGGCGGTCATCCCGACCGCTATATCCATGAGTATCCGCTCATTTACGCGAACCCGATTTACGTGACGGAATAAAGGGAAAGCGAGAACAATGCGGCTCGCGCTCCCGGCGCCTCTCTTGGGCATTTTCCGCCTTGCCGGCTGGCGGCGGCGGCCGGCCATGGCGCTGCGGCGCTTTCGCCGGACAATCCCGGCGAACCGGTTTACTCGATGATCAATCCGCTCCGGGTGTCTGACGCTTTCGGGCGCGAATTCACCGGTCCGCTGCTTCGCCGAGGCGATCACGGTCTCCTGACGAACAACTTTTGGGACGGAAAAATTTGAAAACCACTCTTGATCGCCTTCGCGACGGCCAGCACGCGATGATCGTCGAGATCCAAGGCGGATATCGCCTGCGGCAAAACCTTGGCGGTTTGGGCATTCATCCGGGAGACACTGTGGAGGTGCTTCAAAAAGGCCATTTTGGCGGGCCCGTGCTGATCGAGATTCATGGCGTGAAAGTGGCCATCGGCCTGGGTCAAGTAAAAAAGATCGAAGTCGAGGTCGATGAGGAATGATGCGAATCGCCCTCGTCGGGCAACCCAATTGCGGTAAAAGCACGCTCTTCAATGCCATCGCCGGGTACAAGACCGAAGTTGGCAATTTCCCCGGCACCACCATTGAATTCACTCGCTGCAAGGTCGGCTGTGAAGGGCACACCTTCGAATTGGTGGACGTGCCCGGCCTCTATTCGCTTGAAACAAGCGGGGCAAACGACCTCCACGCCCTGGACCAATTGGCGAAAATCGCCCCCGACGTGATTGTCAATGTCGCCGACGCGAGCATCCTTTCCCGCAGCCTGGAACTCACCTTGGAGCTCCTGGAAATCGAATTCCCCCTCGTCCTTTGCCTGAACATGATGGATGAGGCCGCGCATAAGGGAATCAGCATCGATGCCGATCGCCTCGCGGCGGGCCTCGGCATCCCCGTGGTGCCCACCATCGCCAGCCGCGGCCAAGGGATCCCGGAATTGTTCAAGACCGCCCTTCAAACGGCTTGTGACAAGCGCCTCGGCCGGCCGCTGGGCATGAGCCGCGACGTGGAATCCGCCATCGGCGAACTGGCGGCGGGGATCGCGCCGGAGACCGCCGCCCGCGTCGGCCTGCCGCCTCGGTTCATCGCGTTGCAATGGCTGCAACGGGACGAGGTTTTCGGCAAGCGGCTCGGCGACGAAACCGTGAAAAACGGCGCGCTGATCCAACGGTTGGCGGCCGAACTGGAAACGGCGCACGGCCGTCCATCCGACGTGGTCATCGGTTCCGAGCGTCATGCCCTGGCTATGAACTTGTTTGAATCGACCTCGACCGTCCTGGTTCGCACCAAGAAAACCCAAGGCGTGGATTGGGATCGTTATGCCATGCATCCGGTCTGGGGCTTTCTTCTGCTCGCGACCGTGCTCTTTTTCTTCTTTTACGCGGTGTTCGGCTTCGGGCGTCTGCTCGAGCCGCCGCTCCTGGATCTCTTCGCTCGCTTGCAGGGACTGTTGGACAACAAGCTGCCGCCCGCCAGCTTGATCGCCTTTTTAATGAAGGGTCTGATCCAAGGCTTCTCCGGCGGGATCGGAATCGTCCTCCCCTATTTGTTTCCCTTTTTGTTGGCGTTGGCGCTTCTGGAGGATGTCGGCTACCTTCCCCGCGCGGCTTTCCTGATGGACACCCTGATGCATCGAATCGGCCTCCATGGCAAGGCCGTGATTCCTTTCGTCTTGGGATACGGCTGCACGGTGCCGGCGATCATGAGTGTCCGGATCCTGGAAACCCGGCGGGACCGTTTTGTCGCCGCGTTGCTGGTGAACCTGATCCCCTGCGCCGCGCGCTCGACCGTGATCTTCGCGGTGGTGGGATTTTTCGTCGGCGGCGGCTGGGCTCTCGCTTTCTACGCGCTGGATCTCCTGGTGATCGCCCTTGCCGGCCGCTTGTTTTTAAAATTCCTGCCGGGCGAACTGACCGGCCTCATCCTGGAAATACCTTCCTGGAAAAAACCCGCCCTCGCGACCGTTCTTCACAAGGTGTGGTTCCGGCTGCGTGAATTCATCGTTGTCGCCTGGCCGATTCTGATCGTCGGCAGCGTGCTGCTCAGCCTGCTGGAATATTACCGCCTGGACGACGCGGTGAATGGCCTTCTTTCGCCGCTTACCAGCGGCTTGCTCGGCCTGCCCGCCGCCGTGGGCATCACGCTGGTGTTCGGCATTTTGCGAAAAGAACTGACAATCGTCATGCTCATTCAGGCGCTCGGCACGGCGAATCTTGCTTTGGTGATGACCACCGAACAAATGGTCGTCTTCACCGCGTTCATTCTTTTCTATATCCCCTGCCTCGCCACCCTGACGATGGTCCATTCCGCATTTCGCGGCAAGGGAGTTCTCGCAAGCATTGCCTTCACCACCGGCGTCGCCACCTTGGTCGCGCTTCTCTTCCGCTTGGGTTTCACCCTTTTCGGATAACCGCTTGATTACTTGACCTCGCAAGCTGCGAATCAAATCAGCGCGTTGCCTTCGGTCACCACGCGAACTCCAGCGGTGTGAACGCCTGACGGAAACCCACCACCGAGGTCAAACAGGCGCCCTCCGGCCATGCCACGGCTGAGACACAGGTGAGACAACGGCAAAATGGGCTTGCGACATCAATGAGACACATCAGCCGGTTCGCTGCATCCGGCGAATGGCTATCTAGTGTGACAACTGCCTGATCTTGTTAGAAATTGTTGCCACAGGGTCAATCTCCTCCAACTTGGCACGGGCAGTGCTTTGGTTAATAAACGGCGTAAGAGGAGGAGTAGTTTAGCTGGCGTATTGCTCTGTCGAGGCTCAGCGGGAGGGTGAAATGAAGCTTCGCAACGCGGCGTGAAATCAGGCGCCCTTGCCTTTTTCAGCCGTCAAGAACCCATAACTTTGGAGGTCAGAAAAAAATGAGCGTCCCGGAATCCATTGTCCAGAATCACGTTGCACCGAGCGCACCGCGACTCCATTCGGTGAAAGAAGACGAGGAACAACAACCCAACGGAATCGAGCGCCTTGATCTTATTGAAATGGCCGAGACGACCGTGAGCCTGGCTGAGGATTCGACGGGCCGCCTCTGGCTTCTGATCAGGAACGAGGACAATGAAATTGGGGTTTTGAATCTTGCGGAGATCGCCGGGCAATGGACGAAGAGCCTGTTCATGGAATTCGCGCGCCGGCATCTCGAGCAGGACGGCCGCGAGGTCAAACTGCACGCTCGTAGCATCCGGGTCTGCCCGGATTATATCTGAGCGGCGCTTACGTCCCGTTGCACAGACGTTACCGTCGAGTTTTGGTTTGCTTGGAACGTTGAGGAGCGAATTCGTGATGGATGCCAGTCCAACCCGACTTGTTTTGCTTGCGATAAATGTCCTCTGCGGCCTTGAGATTGTTCACAGCTACTTCTATTGCATGGCGCGTGATTGCGGTTGGGCCGCGCGATCGTGGACGAGCGCGTCGGCGCGCTTTCGCGGCCATTACACGGCCTTGATATGGTTCGGCTTGGCCGGCTATCTGTTGAGTTTCCACCACATCGTCTGGCACATGGACGTGGCGACGCCGGTTTTCCCGGGTGGTTTGACGGGCGCGCTGTTCGTGCTGCCATTCGTCCTGATACTCTTGCCGTCGGTGTTGTGGATCCCAACCACCTACGACTATCTGAAGACCCGTTCTCCGCGCGAGTTGCTCAGGGTTCAAATGGTCCGGTACCTTGTCGCGGCTGGTTCCTTGATCCTGCTCGTCATGCTGGCCCTGCTGAAGCCATTCGCGCCTGAGCTCTTCTCCTGGCCGTCGACGGTGGGCGCCGCCCTTTTCGCCTGCTTTGTCTTGACAAGTGCGCGCCGCCATGGACGGCGCGGCTCGACGCCAAAACCGGAATGATCTAGCCGGCCATCGCCGTGGCGGCCAAAGAATTCACCCCGGAACTCGTTGTAGCGCGCCTGCCTCGACGTCAGCCCCAGACAATCTCCATCCATTCAATAAAAAGAAAAAGGGCCGTAACTCATTGGAATTACGACCCTTTAGATTGGTCGGGATGACTGGATTTGAATTTCAGTCTCAATAACACAAAAAGCAGAGCCATTACGCTATGTTGCCGTTCTTTCAGAGAAACAAGATAACTGGCGAAGGTACTCTAAGGCACGCGAAGGACGAAGATAGGTTCTTCAGGTAGCGAGTTTCTGGCAATTGCCACTTCGTGAACGCCTCTTCAAAATCGAACGTGCTCACCGACGCACCCACCCTACTTCCAAGGGCCACCAGGTGGCCAAGTGCCGGAGTAGGTCTTCCCTTCGACCAGTGCCTTGATGATCGGCCCGAGGAACCTCCGCAGTCGGGTGATGATCGCGTCGAGGCTCGCGGGAGCGTCATCGAGCCGTGCCTTCCGCCGAAGCGCAGTCCACTGCGCGACTTTCGTCGGGTCGGTCACGAACTTCTCCGACAACGCCGTCGGCCGCAGTCTGAACTCGGTGCCACGACGGGCGAAGGTCGTCTTGATCGCCGTCGCAACTCTCTCCCCGTCGAACTCGAACCGCTGCGAGAGCAACCAGATGTCGTAGTAGTCCTTGAGGCGGCTGTTGATGATCCCGAGCTTCATCATCGTCTCGAACTTCTCGGCGATGACGCTATCGCGCGTGTAACCCTGCATCCTTACCGGCGGAAGGTCGAACCTTGCAGGCAGCATGATCTTGGCCGGAGCCGGAACTACCGCATCGCCGAAACCTATGTCGATCTGCATGGTGATCCGCGCCCTGGCCAGTTCACCCTTGAAGCTGACGCGCACTCCTTCGTAGACGGCCTCCTCGGTGATCCGCACGGCCCTAACGCTGTCAGCATCGAACACGAGGCCGTCCGGCTCGACCGGTTGGATGCAGATCGCCTTCACGGCGCTGGCGATCTCTTCTGGATCGTTGTGCAGGCGACCGAGAAGGTCGATGTCGCGGGTCGGGCGATATAGCGCCGCGCCCCAAGTATCAAGCAGCAGCGCACCCTTGAGGACGAAGCGGCTGGCGTAGGCCGACCGTGATAGGCGGTAGAGGAAGCGCTCCATCGCGTAGCGAAGCAGCACTTCGTCGAAGGGAGTCGATGTCTCCTGCGCCGCGTTGAGCAGGCGCTGCCGTACTGACGCCGCCAGGTCCTTCTTCTGCTCCTTCGCCGTCATAGAATGGCTTCCAGGTAGGGCCGCATGATCCTCTCCACGCGGCAGACCCGCGCGTACTCCATGAGCTTGTCGACGTTGATCTTCCGGCGTTCGCGGTAGAGCTTGAGGGCTTCAAGCGCAACATCGAGGCCGATCTTATTGCGAAACTTGAAGCAGTCGGCCACTGTCTTCTCCGGCGAGTAGACGCGAACGGTGAACTCGTCGACCCGGTGTTCTTCGATCCCTTCGGTGAAAGCTCGCCCGGTGTACCAGAAGACGCGCACCGGCGGAAAGTCGATCCGTGGCGTCCAAGCGTGGTTCTCCAGGGCAACGTAGACCTCATGGGGTATCTGGGTCGTCAGCTCGTGAAACGAGAGCGCCGAGATCAAGCAGATCACGCCGGAAGGCACTCGTGCGGCGACAGCGGCAAGATCGGGAGCGCTCAGCGGCGGTAGATCAGCCAGACGATAGACGCCGCGTGCAACCCGTTCGAGGAGTCCCTCCGAAACCATCGTCCGGAACGCGCGTTCCGGGACTCCGGTAGCGATGATCTCCGAGTAGCGCATCACGCCGCCTCGACTTTGAAGCGCTGCTCTCACCTTCTCGATGTTGGACGGTTCTGGCTTCATGGCCCACCGGATGAAATGCTAGGTACTTATAAACAACTACCTAGACTATCCTCCATAGCCTTTTTAGTGTCAAGCGGTTTCTTCTTACTCATCGAAGCCGACATGTGCCCGCGCGCGCGAGACGCGGATTTTTTTGAAAACATTTTCCGGGGGTCGGCCGCGTCGCGCGCATAGCGCGTATGCCCGCGTGCTCCACCGCCCTACCGGGATCGAACCGCCCCCACCGGCAAGCTCTTGACAAACTTCGTGCTGAACTTCACCGTCGACAGTAGAGACCATCACGAGCGGGTAAGGCACACGGGCCTGTGACCCCGCACCAACCGGCCCACCCAGGGCATCGGTGGTAACGCCGTGAACGATGGAGGCACCATGAACGAACCCAAGCAGCTTCGCGTCGTCTTCTACACCAGAGTCTCGACCTCAGCGCAGACCGTGGACAACCAGATGCTTCAGCTTCAGCAGGTGGCTGAGACCCGGCGCTGGAACGTCGTCGGCACTTACTCCGACACCGCTTCGGGTGCCCGGGATCGCAGACCGGCGCTCGACGAGATGATGAAGGCCGTCCGGCGCGGCCAGGTTGATCTCATCAGTATCACGGCGCTGGATCGGCTCGGACGCGATGTGCGGCATTTGCTGACGGTGGTCGAAGAACTCCGGCAAGCGGGCGTGGGGCTGTTCAGCCTAAGGGAAGGCATCGACACCAATTCGCCGAGCGGCAGGATGGTCATGGTTATTTTTAGTGGCTTAGCGGAGTTCGAGTTGAACATCCTGCGCGAACGAACTGTTCATGGTCTCCAGCGAGCCCGGGCTAAAGGGGTGCGCTTAGGTCGGCCTCCCCGCGTCGCTGTCGACGTGGCCGAAGCGCGGCGGCTGATCGCCGATGGCATGAGCAAGAAGGCCGTCGCCCTCCACCTCGGCGTGCCGAGAACCAGCCTGCTTCGCGCCCTCAACGGGGTGTCCAAAAACGCCTCGAAAACCGAGGCCGTAAGTGGTTGATTTTACGAGGGGTGGCTTCCGCATGTTCTCGGTGTCCGAACCGGTCGTTTTGGACACCCGATTCGGCCATCGAAAAAGCGGGAGGTGGGCGAGATGGGTTTAGCCTATGACGCCATCTGCTCCGGTTGCGGCCACAAGTTTCGCGTCTTCCAGGGCGGCACCTTCCATTCCGAGCAATTTCGCTGCGACCGCTGCGGTCGGACGAAGACCGTTGATCGAGTAAGGCCATGCGGTGACCCAATGCCGCTCAAGCATAAAAAGTGCCGGTGCGGTGGAACCTATAGCACTGGCTCTCCCGTTCGATGTCCGGCGTGCAGATCAACCGACCTGCGGGAAGCTACCGATCCGCATCGGATCATGTTCGACTAAGGAGGCTCATGCCCGGCCAGGATGACCGCAATACGACGATCATGGGACGGCTCGGTTTCCAGGTCGTCGGCGAGGTTGATTTCGCCCTGGTTGCCTACTCTTCGCTTCCGGACGATCAACTCATTGCAGTCATGCGTCGCCTCGCCCTCGGCCTCGATCCCGGCGTCGATCTGGCAACCCACACGATCAACGAAGAAGAGTGGTTGCACCGCCGAGGCCGACGGCTCGCCCGCGTGGCCGATCCGGATCGTCGTCGGCGCAGGCGAGCGAAGAAGAAGCGTCATCGTCATCGTTGAGGTAAATCGGTCTGATACTGATCGTCGGTCCAGCTCCCGCTGGTGTGAGTCGATTACTACCGCTTTAGATAAAGCTCTAGCCAATTCCGAACCTCATCATCAACCGGTTCACGTAGAGTCTCGCGCACGGCATCAACCTTGTTGGGCGAAACCGCCGCATGAAACGCCCGAAACCGTCGATCCTGCTTACGCAGCAGGCCGAGAATGAACTCTCGAAACTCCTCCATCAGTCCGGTACCGGGTGGGCGGTGTGGCTCCTCGGGGTAGACACGCCGTTCGTGGCGGTTGCGATGCCGCAGGAGTTCCTTCGGCGCGTACAGGTTGACGAGGAACTCCTCGAAGTTGTGACCGACGACGCGGTATGCGAGGGAGGCCGACCTGGGGATACTGCCACCGGCCGCGCCTTTCATGTGTTCGCTATTTGCCATGAAGAGTGGTGTCCAAGCAGGATCGCGTAGCCAGTCGCGCCCCCTAATTGGCACCTTCCCCAAACGGTCGCGTTGCCGGTTCTCCGTCGATGCGACCGGTGCGAACCGCATAGGGTAGCAGGCGATGGACGCCCTCGGCTCGCCATCACCGTTCGTCGCCAGCTCGGCGTTCAACTCGATGTTCAGACGCAGCCGCTCGTACAGGTCGCGGGGCGAGTCGTCGAAGTTATAGAGCAAGTAGTTACTAATGTCCTTGAAGCCGTGCGCTACGGCGAGACGAACGGCTCGGAGGTAGGTCTGCTTGTCGCGAAGCCGGTCGAAAGCAATACGGAGGGGTTGAACGTTCAAACGCGCGAGGAGGCCGACGGTACGCTCGTTGACGAGCCTGGCATCCACACCCTGATTGAAGTCAACCACGCGCGTGCGTGGTGGGTCCGTCGCGGTCGCCTGTCCGCGCCCGTAGCCGAGGGCTTCTAGGTCGGCCACGATTCGCGCCAGATCGGGCGAGGCGAGGACATTGTTGTCCATCACCAGTAGGCGCGGAGGGTCGCCGAGGTGGGCGCGCAGAGCCGCGACCATCGGTTTGATGTCCACGTAAGGCTCGAACCTCGGCTCGATGTTCCGAACGGCGCACCAAGAACAACGACGGATGCAGCCGCGAGTAGTGTACGCATAGATGGTCTCACCGACCGCGTATAGGTCGGGGTCGAGCAGATCATAGGCAGGGACGAGCGTGTCGACATTCGTGTCGTCGTTCAGGCCGAGTTGGCGAGCCGAGGTCAGTAGCCCACCGACCGGCCGCACACCGGTCGCCTGCTCGATGTCGTCGGCCAGCAGCGTCGCGCCGACACCGCCGATGACCACGCGCCCACCATCGCGCAGGGTGCTTGAGAAGGATTTGACAGTCCGGACGAGATCATCGTGGTGCCATGTAAATACGCAAGGCACGTACACCCGGTCCCACCGCTCTCTTAGTGCTTGCGCGTCGCGTCCCTGGACGAACCGTACTACGTCTCCCCGGTCGAGGTGCAGGCGTCCGACCTTCAGCAACCCCAACGGGGGATACCAGCGGGTCTCGTCGGTAGTCGCGTTCGTGTGCCGCCGCCGGTTGAACGTCGGGTCCACGAGCAACACCCGCAAGTTGGCGGTGAGCCGTCTAAGCTCCTCGTGAAGCTGGGCAACGCCGGACCTTCCCCGAAGCCGGGCCAAGGGACCGTCGTTGCTCCAGTCCACGTGTCCGATAGCCCCGCGCAGGCGGGCGCAGAAATACGACTCGTTCAACTGGTCGGACGGCGTCTCGCAGACGAAGCCAGTCAAGAGGCGCACAAGGACCTGGAGTCCCAAACCCTTGCACAGCAACCCGTGTCGGTCATCGCTCCACTCGTTCGGGAACGTCGCCGCCACTGCCCGCCAGAACGCGAGGACGAGTGCGTAGAGCTGCTCCGGTTCGGTCGGCGTCGCTCCACCGCCGTCGCGGAGGAACCGTCGGAGCGCGGTCTCCATCATCCCCAGTGAAACCCGCCGATGCAGGCCCGAGGTTGCGCCGGGCTCCCGGCGGAGACGACCGAACCACGGTGACGCCGGGTCCGATGCGAGCCGTCGGGCGAGCAGAACATGCAGATGAGTGGCGGCGAGGTCCTCCGGGAGGTCGGGGCCGACCAAGTCGACGGTTTCCTGGGTCCGAGGCATCGGCAGGTAGATGGCTACCGGCACGAGGGTTTCGCCGGTGCCGGGACGCCACCGCCGGGTACGCTCGTCGAGGGCGGTGAGGCCACCGCCGTGCAGCACCCTCAGCATTGCCGCGTCGCCGTCGCGGCGGAGCGTCCAGGCGCGCCCGCGACGCCCCCGCAGCTCGACGGCTAGAGGGAGCGACACGTTGCTTCTCGCGGAAGCCACCCGCTCACTACTCTGCCTGTCATCACCGAGTACCAGGGCCACGGCGGTCGATTGGACGAGCGCGAGGAGTATCTCTCGGTTGCCGATCAGGCCGAGCTGTCCGACGATCTCGACCGGGTGGTTGGGCATCTTTTTTGCCATGTTGCAGAAAATATCTGCAATATGGTCGCTACGCAAGCGGAAAACCGCCGTCGCTCTCCTCGCCGTTAGTCCTCCTTGGTGAGCTGGCCGCCGCTGACAAGGCGGTGCTCGTCGCGACCGACGCGATCAGCGAGGAAGCGTGGCTGTCGCGCCGACGCGGCCGACGGCTCGCCCGCGAAGTTGATTCGGCTCGCCGCCGCCTCCGCAAGATGAAGAAAAACGTCACCGCCACCGTTGAACATCATGTAGGCGCTGATCGTCGGGCAGCGCGCACGAGGATTCGACGCACCGCGTCACGTCCCAGTAGGGTTCAAACTAACACGGGTTAGACCGTATTACCGTATATAGCAGCCATCTGCCGATCTGCGTTTTTTCCATCAACACTTGATCCTACTCGCATCCACCCTGCGTCGGGTTGCTCGGGAAGCTGCCCGCGTCATACAACACGCGCACGAAGACAAGGTTGTTGGCCAACAGCCGCGTGACCGGCGACAGCACGACGGCCTCGTTCGCGTCGGCCTGGAAGGCGTACTCGTTCGGCGAGTAGTTCTGAGCGAAGAAGAAGCCGTTGTTCGGGGCCGTGTCGCTCCAGCGGATGTTGCTTTGCCAGTATCGAATCTTCCCCTGCGAACCAGGGTTCCGGTCGGGCGTCACCACCGCGCAACCAACGGGCTCGTAGCCGGTGCCACCCTCCCAACTCACGACGCCGATGACTCCCGCCTTGCCGTCCTGCAAACCTCCAAAACGCAGACGGAGACTATAGTCAGGAGCGTAGAGTTCGAGGTCAGTCATACTGACCCCCTTTGAAGGCGAGACACCTGATAGAGTGATGTTGGGTCGTGTTGCGGTTGCGACGGACGGAGGCCGGAGGCCGACGGGAGCCGCAACCGCGACGGCCGCACCACCCGGGGGTATCGATGTCCAAGGA